>CALXVF010000016.1 GCA_944391895.1 uncultured Clostridia bacterium | reverse complement strand
ATGGCCCCTTGGTCAAGCGGTTAAGACGTAGCCCTCTCAAGGCTAAATCATGGGTTCGATTCCCGTAGGGGTCACCAGAATCGTAAAACCTAGAAATGCTTATTTTAAGCTTTCTAGTTTTTTTTTGTGAAACTGATGCAGTTAGAGATGCAATAGGTTTTATGATATTTTTGCAATCTGTTGTTTTACAAAATCTAAAGAAGTTTCAATATTAATCTTTTAATCTTCTATTTCTATATCATCAAATAGTGAGTCATCGAAAAAATCTTTTAATTTCATATTTAAACCTTCACAAATATACTCTATAATATCCAGTCTTATTATTTTTCTTTTTCCTGATAAAAACTTAGATAACGTCGAACGTGATATTCCTGCCATAGTGCTAAGTTTTGAAACATTTATATTTCTTTCTTCTATTAAATTTGTAATTCTTATTCTAACTGCTTGTGATAAATCCATACAAAAATCTCCTTTTTGGTAGTATTCCCTTTATTAAAAATCTTAACAAAAAAGTGATTTTACATTGTTGACAGTGCCAACTTATATAGTATTATTTATACTAAGAAAGCTTTTAAATAATAGATTATCAAATGAGCATGTCGATTTTATTATAAACAAATATAATCGTGAGTAATGCTCTTGTGATATACAATTCAATTTGCAAAAGATAAGGAGGTGAAAAACAAATGAAAAGCGAAAAAGGAATTAGCTTAATGAAATTAATAATTATTATTGTTATAGTTATTGGTATAATTATTTATATAGTAACATACAAAGATGGTCATAAATTAACTGCAGGAGAAAAAGAGGTTTATCTAAATTTAAGAAATCTTATAACTCAAGCAACACTAGCAACAGATGATAACCCAGAAAACCGTGTAAGTACATTTTCTAATGAAGACTATGATGTAATAAGTCAAATGATTAAAAAAGAAGATAGCTCAAATATTTTTAGTTTGCTCAGAGATCAAGGTTGGGTTATGAGTGCTTATGATTCGTATGATGCACTTATTGAAAGAGGTTATACAGTTGAACAAACAAAAGAATACGAAGTAACATATTTATATGATGGAACTAATGTTGCTGTTCTTTATGTTAGACACATTGGAAATGATTACTACCTATTTGAATATGAATTTATTTCATTTAATGAATACATTCCTAATTCGGTGGTATTAAAATTACAATAAAAGTGAAAGGGAAAATTTAATATGTATTGTCAAAATTGTGGAAAACCAATTAGTAATGTTGATAAAGAATGTCCATATTGTAAAACCAAAGTTTATGAAAGCAATAATCAATATAATTTTCAAGAAGAAAATCAAAAAAATAACAATAGTGGACTAAATAAAATTTTATATAATGGTATGAATGGAAAACCTGTTCCAGTATGGAAATTTATTTTAGGACTTTTACTTTTAGTTGGTGGAATATTTATAGCTATAAGTGCAGTATTATAAACTTACAAGAAAACAACAAAACTATAGTACGTCGTATTATAAATAATTAAAAAGGCGAAAGTATTGAAAAATCGCCTTTTTTATATTTTGCAAATTTATACAATATCTAAAATAATGCATAATATGTGTAAATTATGTTTATAATACAAGTATTCCGAAAAAGACAAAAAAGTTGACTTTTTCGGAATAGAATAATATAATGTTTATAGAGGTGATTATTTTGAAACTCATAAATAGAGAGGAATATTTGAATAAATTAATAAGTGTCATTGGAACTCCAGATATCAAAGTTTTAACTGGAATTAGGCGTAGTGGAAAATCTAAACTGTTAGAAGCATTTAAGAAGTATATAACTCAAAACATAAAAAACGTAAACATTATTCACATAAACTTTAACATACCCATATATGAAAATTTAATGGAATATCATGAACTATACAACTATATCGAAAAAAGATATGATGCAAATAAAAGAAATTTTATATTAATCGATGAAGTTCAAATGTGCGTAGGATTTGAAAAAGCAATAAATGGGTTACATGCATTAGAAAAATACGATATATATATTACAGGTTCAAATGCTTTTTTGATGAGTAGCGATTTAGCTACTTTATTTACAGGAAGAACTTTTGGTATAGATGTATATCCATTCTCATTTAAAGAATATTTAGAATATTATCAATATGACGATATTGATAAAGCATTTGATAATTATGTAAAAGAAGGCGGAATGTCTGGTTCATACTTATATAAAACACAAAAAGAAAAATATGACTACATTTCTGATGTGTATAATACACTAATTGTAAGAGATATAAATCAAAAATATAAAATTAGAAATTTAGATGTTCTTAATAATTTAAATAATTTTTTAATTGATAATATATCGAATTTGACATCATCAAATAATATAGCAAATGTGCTTAATAGTAATAATGTATCAATTACAGATAAAACAATAAGTAATTATATTAAATATTTATGCAGTGCTTTTGCTTTTTATAAAGTAACAAGATATGACATTAGAGGAAAGAAGTTATTAAGTACGCAAGACAAATATTATTTGTCTGATCATTCCTTTAGATATGCTTTACTAGGTACAACAAATATGGATTATGGGCGAATTTATGAAAATATTGTTGCAATCGAATTGTTACGTAGGGGATATGAAATATATGTTGGAACTTTATATAATAAAGAAATAGATTTTGTTGCATCAAAGAGAAACGAAAAGATATATATCCAAGTATCAGACAATATTTCAGACGATATAACTTTACAAAGAGAAGTGAAACCATTATTGGAAATAAAAGATGCTTATCCGAAAATAATAATAGCAAAAACTAAACATGAATTGTATCAATATGAAGGTATACAAATTTATGATATAGCTAGGTGGTTAGTAGAATGAGATTATTGATTTGGACAATATTAAATATTAGTAATTACAAATCAACTTATTATTTTTTCGATAAAAAATACAACGATAATACAAAAAATTACAAATATTATTTTAATATTACAAATTTGTAATATTATCCACATATACGTAATAATATGTGGATAACTATGTGGAAAATTAAGCATACTAATATAAAAAAGGAGTAAATATGATAGCTTTAGTAACAGGTGCATCTTCTGGAATTGGAAGAGATATTGCAAGAGAACTAGCTAAAAGAAATTACGATTTGATTGTAGTTGCAAGAAATGAAGAAGAGTTAAAAAAACTAAAACAAGAATTAGAAAAAGAATACAGTATAAAAGTAGATATTAGGTCAATGGATTTAATAGACAGAGAAGGATGCAAGAAATTATATTCAGATGTAAAGGAAAAATATAATTATATAGATGTTTTAATAAATAATGCAGGGTTTGGAACATGTGGAGAATTCATTAATACAAATTTAGAAAAAGAATTAGGAATGATAGACACAAATATTTCTGCTTTGCACATACTTACAAAATTATTTCTCAAAGATATGGTAGAAAGAGATGAAGGATATATAATGAATGTCTCATCAATAGCTGGATTTATGCCAGGACCATTAATGGCTACTTATTATGCTACAAAATCGTATGTCCTAAGATTAACACAAAGCATTAATCAAGAACTAAGAATGAAAAAATCAAATGTTAAGATAAGTGCATTGTGTCCAGGACCAGTAAAAACGAATTTTCAAAAAGTGGCAGATGTAAAATTTAATGTAGCAGAAACGGAAAGTAGTGATGTTGCAAGAATAGCAGTAAGAAAAATGTTTAAAGGAAAGAAAGTGATTTTTACGCAATTCCATATAAAATTAACAAGTATACTAGCTAAAATATTACCAGATAGTTTTATGGCATTTTGTTGCTATTTTGTACAAAGAAGAAAAATAATTTAGAATATGATTATTGCTGAGAAATCTTTGATATACAATTTTAAAAATAAGTAGCTGAAAATTAATAATTGACTGCGAATAGTAACATTTTTCTTGCTAATTTCCTGAAAAAATAATATAATATAGTTGAAAATTAATATGAAATATAAAGGAGAAAAAATATGGAAAAACCAGAATTATTAGCACCAGCAGGTTCTTTTGAAAAGGCAAAAATTGCATTTAAATATGGAGCCGATGCTGTATATTGTGGAACGGGAGCATTATCTTTAAGAAGTAGAGCGGAAGTAGATGATGAAGATTTAGCCAACACAATAAAATATGCTCATAGTATAGGTAAAAGAGTTTATGCTGCAATTAACATATATGCTCAAGATAGTATGTATGATGAAATCGCCAATCAAGTTAGAATTCTAAATAAATTAGCAGTAGATGGAATAATTGCATCAGACGGAGGAGTAATTGAAGCAATAAGAACATTAGCACCAGATATTCCTATACATATTAGTACTCAAGCAAATACTTTAAGTAGCCATACAGCAAACTTCTGGTACAGAAATGGAGCAAAAAGAGTAATATTATCTAGAGAAATGAATAAAGAGCAAATAAAATATTTAATAGATAATACACCTCAAGGATTGGAAACTGAAATATTTGTACATGGAGCAATTTGCTGGGCATATTCTGGAAGATGTTACCTAAGCGATTTCCTTGCTTGTAGAAATGCTAATTTAGGAGATTGTGCTCAAAGTTGTAGATGGGCATATAATGTTTACTTAGAAGAAAAACAAAATCCAGGAAATCTAATGCCGATAGAAACAGATACAAACGGTACATACATTCTTTCTTCAAAAGACTTGTGCTTAATAAAACAAATACCAGAAATAATAGAAATGGGAGTTACAAGTTTAAAAATAGAAGGAAGATTAAAATCTGAGTACTATTTAGCAAGTGTTGTAAATGTTTATAGAGCAGCAATTGATGATTATATGAAAGATCCTCAAAACTATGATTATACAAAATATCTAAAAGAATTAGAAAAAACAAAGACTAGAGGATTAACAGAATTTTTCTTCGATGATAAAAATAATAAGGACTTCCAAGAGTATGAAGGAAAACAATACAATCCAAATTACGAATATGCAGGTCAAGTTGTTGAATATAATGAAGATAAATCTGTATTGGCAGTAAAAAATAGACTTGTAGTAGGAGATAAAATGGAAATAATCATTCCAAATAAAATTGAAGTAGAAGAATTTACTATAAACAAAATGTGGGATGATGAAACAGGCGAAGAAATAGAATACGTAAATCCAGGAAAAGATGGACAAAAAGTATTAATCCATTTACCTATAAAATGTGAAGAAGATTGGATTATAAGAAAAAGAAAAGTATAAAAATGATCTCTAAAGTTAAAAATGATATTCATTTTGACTTTAGAGATTTTTATATAACTAAAAGAACGTCCAAATACTTAGAATTCAAAGGACAGACACAATAGTAAAATTTTTAACATATAATTACTGTATGAGAAAAAAAGAGAAAATTTAATGGAGGTGTATATATGATAGCAATTACAATCTCTGGATTTTTAGCTTTTTTAGGTTCTGCAGTTTTTATATTAGGGTACATATCAAATAATAGCCTTTTTCCAGAAAGTTTAAGTGCGGAAGAAGAAAAAATGTATGTAGAAAGAATGGAGAAAGGCGATGAAGAAGCTAAGAACATATTAATTGAGCATAATTTAAGATTAGTAGCTCATGTATGTAAAAAATATTCTAATACAAATATTGACCAAGATGACCTAATTTCAATAGGTTCAATTGGCTTAATAAAAGGAATAAATAGCTACGATTCAAAAAAATCAATAAAGATATCTACATATATTTCAAAATGTATAGATAATGAGATTCTTATGTATTTAAGAGCTACGAAAAAGATAAATTCAGAGGTATATTTAGAAGACCCGATAGGAAAAGACAAAGATGATAACACAGTTACTCTTAAAGAAGTTTTAGAAAATGAGGAAAGACCAATAGATGAAGAAGTTGATTTAAAAATGAAAATAGCCAAATTATATGAAAAAATAAAAAAAGTTCTGAAAAATAGAGAAAGAACCATAATTGAACTTAGATTTGGTCTAAATGGTGAAAAGCCAAAAACGCAAAAAGAAATTGCTAGTAATATGGGAATTTCACGTTCATATGTATCACGTATTGAAACAAGAGCAATAGGTAAATTGGCAAAAGAATTGAACTTTAGGGACGCTCCTTAAAGTTCAAAAAAAATGTAATTTTTTGTTGCATATTGTATTTTTTATGGTATTATATATGTAGAAAATATAAGGAGGAATTTATATGAAAAAGAAATGGATAATTTTAATAGTTATAGGAGTAATATTATTACTTGGAATACTTGGATTTTTTGCTTATAGTATAGTTTCAGAGCTACAACAAGAAAGTAAGCTTACTATGGAAATGAATGAAATAGCAACTATTATAGCGTCAAATGAGTATACAGAAGAATCTATAAATAAAAGATTAGATTCAAGAGTTACTACTGGAGATTATGGAAAAGTTGAAAATGCTGCAAAAACTTATTTAAAAGATGTTATACAATTAAATTTAGAGTTAATTGATTTAGTAAAAGATGAACATATAGGAAATATGCTTACAGTTGAGAATTATGAGGAAGATGGGCCAGAATTTACAAATACAAAAGCATATTTAGATACAACAATTCAAAGACTAGAAGAAATGAAAACAGATTATGCAGAATATATGGCAGAAGAAAAAATAATGTCATATATAGAAAAAGAAAATGTAGATGAATATTATCAAGAATTATATAAAACTGTAATGGGAGAAAGCCAATACGAAGAAATTAGTACATCACTAGATGAATTAATTTCAGTACTTAATAAATCAAATGATATTATAAATTTTCTAAAAGAAAATGGTGACTCATGGGAAATACAAAATGGTATGATAGTATTTTCTACAAATGAACTTATAAATGAGTATAATAGTTTGGTAGATAAATTAGCAGCGTAAGTTTAATAAAATCTAAAGAAGAGGAGAAAATATATGGGAAACAAAGTAGAAAAAAAGAGTAGCAGAAAAGTAGTAAGAGGAATAATTGTAGGATTAGGAATTATTGTTATAATATATTTATTATTTATAATGCGTAATTCAATAATATTAAATGTACTTCATAATAAAAATATGTCATATGAGAATAATAATAACATATATAAAAAAGTTGTTTCAGAACAAGCAGATGGAAGGGTAATGGAAGCAGAAGTATTTTATAAAGATGGAACAGACAAAACGATATTATCATATAATGGAGAGAATGTTGCTATACAAATAGATAATGCGGACACACATAAATTTTTCTCAATAAAAAATAAAAGAGCTACAATTCAAGATAATCAAGGACTAGTAACCAAAACACAAATTCCAGATTTTACAGAAACCTATTATGGATTTTGGGGAATATTTGTAAATGGTGCAACAAATTTAATAACAAGTGCAAATGTAAATGGAGTTGAGTGTTACAAAATAACAGGACCATTAGAAAGCATAATAGCTTCAGCAGAAATAAAGGGATTTCCAAGTGTATATATAGAAAAAGAAACAGGACTTCCAGTTAAATGTGAACAAACATTAAAAGATGGAAGAGTTATCACAACAACATATGAGTTTGAATTTGGAGTAGTAACAGATGAAGATTTAAGCGAACCAGATTTAAGTGAATATGAAATAGAAGAATAAGGAGAATATGGAAAAATCAAATATACTTAAAAAAATATTAACTAATATAAAAAATATGCCAAAGAAGGCAAAAATAATAAGTGCTACTATATTAATACTACTTATAATCGTGGTATTAATAGTAGTGCTTATTAGCATTCCTAAAAAACAAAAATATGTAGAATACAATGGTGAAAACTTAAATGAAGAAAAATATCCAGGCTATAAAGAATTAATAGACAAGCTTAAGGAAAGTCATCCAAACTGGAAATTTACATTGTTTTATACAAGATTGGATTGGAATGAAGTAATTGAAAATGAAGGGCATTCAGATAGTAGGACAAACCCATTAAATCTAATTCCAGATTCAGATGAATACCCTGAAAATTGGAGATGTGAAATAGACAAAGATAAAACATTTGATAATGGAACATGGCTTTGTGCTTCAGATATAGCAATTAAACATCAAATTGATCCAAGAAATATAATTAATGAAGAAAACATATTTCAATTTAAAGAACTAAATCATATAGAAGGAGCATATACAAAAGAAGGGATAAATGTTATAACAGAAAACTCATTTTTAGCAGGAGATTCAATTGCTCAAGCTTTAATTGATGCGGGAAGAAAAGCAAATTTAGACCCATATTTTATTGCTTCAAGACTAATACAAGAACAAGGAAGAGAAGGAACAACATTATCAAAAGGATATGAGTATGATGGAATGATAGTGTATAATCCTTTTAATATAAAGGCTAGTGGAAATTCCAGAGAAGAAATACTTAATAATGGAGCTGAATATGCAAAACAACAGGGATGGGATTCCTTAGAAAAAGCTTTACTTGGAGGAATAGAATTTTTAAAAGAAGGATATATAAATGTTGGACAAAATACATTGTATTTGCAGAAATTTGATGTAGTAAATCAAGATGAAGAATTATATACTCACCAGTACATGCAAAATTTACTTGCACCAGAATCAGAAGCAAATAACATGAGAGAAATCTATGAAGAATCAGGAACAGTCGATACTGAGTTAAACTTCATAATTCCTTTATATGAGAATATGTGAATCGCTTAAAATTTAGAAACAGGATGTGCAGAAATGAATTATAAAATAATAAATGGCTCAATTTCTTATGGAGCAGACACGATATTAGAAGAAATCAATTTTGAAATAAAAGAAAAAGACAAAATAGGAATAGTAGGAAGAAATGGTAGTGGAAAGACTACTTTACTAAAAGCCTTAATAGACAATGAAATGTTGGAAGAAGGCGTAGGAGAAGAAAAATTTAATATATATAAGCAAGGAAATCCTAATATAGGATATTTGAAACAAATAGAATTTGAGGATAAAGAAGCCACTTTATTAGATGAAATATTAAAAGTATATAATAACTTAGTGTTACTAGAAAAAAAGATAGAAAAGCTTTCAGAAAAAATGCAATCAAATGTTGATGAAGATGTAATAAATGAATATACAAAAGCAATGGAAAGATACGAAATAGATGGTGGATATACATATAAAAAAGAATATGAGACAGCATTAAAACAATTTGGATTTGCACAAGAAGATAAGCGAAAAAAGATAAGTCAGTTTTCAGGAGGACAAAGAACAAAAATAGCATTTTTAAAATTACTTTTAAGTAAACCAGATATATTATTACTAGATGAGCCTACAAATCATCTAGATATAGGAGCAATAGAGTGGTTAGAAAACTATTTAAAAAATTATGAAAAATCAGTAGTAATAGTATCTCATGATAGAATGTTTTTAGACAGAATAGTTAATAAAATTTATGAAATTGAATATGCGTCTTTAACAGAATATAAAGGTAACTATACAGATTTTGAAAGACAAAAAAGATTAAATTATGAAAAACAATTAAAAGATTACGAATATCAACAAAAAGAAATCAAAAGATTGCAAACAATAGCGGATAGATTTAGATATAAGCCTTCAAAAGCAAAAATGGCAATGTCAAAGTTAAAAAAGATAGAGCAAATGACAATTATAGAAGAACCAAATAAATATGACTTAAAATCTTTTCATTCAAATTTTGAAATAAAAGTCGAGAGCGGAAAAAAGGTACTAACTGTAAATAACTTAGAAATAGGATATGATAAAGCTATTGCAAAAATATCTTTTGAACTGTATAAGGGTCAGAAGTTAGGAATTATAGGTGAAAACGGAATTGGAAAATCTACTCTACTTAAAACTTTAAATGGAAATATACCACCATTAGCAGGAGAATTTGAATATGGATATAATGTAAAAAAAGAATATTTTGACCAACAGTTAGAATTTGATAATCCGGAAAGTACAGTGTTTGAAGAATTTAGTAAAAACTTTCCAGAGCTTACTACAACACAAATAAGAACAATACTTGGAACCTTCCTTTTTACAGGAGAAAATGTATTCAAAGAAATTAAAGTTCTATCAGGAGGAGAAAAAGCTAGACTAAACCTTTGTAAGATGTTTAAAAAAGGTCCAAATCTAATGCTATTAGATGAACCGACAAACCATATGGACATAGTAGGAAAAGAAAGCTTGGAAAATATTTTAAAAGAGTATAAAGGTACACTAATATTTGTTTCTCATGATAGATATTTTGTAAATAAAATAGCAGATGTTATACTGGAATTCGAACCAGGAAAAGTAACATTTTTTAATGGAAATTATGGAGAGTATACAGAATACAAAAATTCATTAAAAGATGTGAATAATGCAGAAACTGAAAATAAAAAAGAAGTAAAAGAAAAAAAATCAAATAACGAGTATTTTTTAAATAAAGAAAAAAATAGAATAAAAGCTAAGATAAATAAAATAGAAAAAGAAATAGAACAATTAGAAAATAAAGTAAAAGAACTTGAAAAAAATATGAAAGAAGAAACTATTAGTACTGATTATATAAAATTAAATGAATTACAAGAAGAAATTCAAAAAACAAACGAAGAAATTGAAAATAAATTAAAAGAATGGGAAGATTTAAATCAAAAAATTAACTTTGGGGAAATTCTTTAAAGTACATAATAAAAATTAGAGGTGGTAAAAAATTATGGAAAAACAAACAGCAGGAAGAAATCAATTAGGAGAATTTGCTCCAAAATTTGCGGAGTTAAATGATGATGTACTATTTGGAGAAGTATGGTCAAGAGAGGATAAACTATCATTAAGAGATAGAAGCATGATAACAGTTGCAGGATTTATAGGAAAAGGAATGATAGATAATTCTTTCAAGCATCATATTATGAATGCAAAGAAGAATGGCGTTACAAAAGAAGAAATGGCAGAAATAATTGGCATATACATCACTCTACAAAAGATGGAGGTCAAATACTTATATGTGTTGATGGAGAAGGTTGGTACCAAGAAGAAGGTAAACCAGCACAAAGCTTAAAACCAGGCGATGTTGTTGTAATTCTTGCAAATGTAAAACATTGGCATGGTGCTAAAAAGAATAGTTGGTTTTCACATTTAGCACTAGAGGTTCCTGGAGAAAATACAAATAATGAATGGTGTGAACCAGTGAATGATGAAGAATATAATAAATTATACGAGGAGGAAATATGAGAGAAATTAAAATAAAAGGAATATATAAACATTTTAAAGGAGATTATTATTTAGTGGAGGATGTGGCATTACACTCTGAAACAGAAGAAACATATGTTATTTATAGAAGATTGTATGGAGATGGTTCTTTATGGATTAGACCTTTAGATATGTTTTTAAGTGAAGTTGACCATGAAAAATATCCAAATGTAAAACAAAAATATAGATTTGAATTACAAGAAATAGAAAGTGTAGCTCATAAGTTTAAAAAATAAAAGGAAAAATTATGATTGAAGAATTAGAAAAGAATATAAAATCTGAATATAATATAAAATTAAATGAAATCATAAAAAATACTGAATCCACTGTAGGCAATGTTTATATGTTAAATTGTGATAATAATAAATATGTAGCAAAAGTATATAATAATATAAAACATGTAAAATCAATGATAAAACTACATGAGGAATTGAAAAAAAATCAGATTTATGCCCCAAAAATTATTAAAAATAATGATGGTATAGGATATACTAAAATAAATTCTGCAAGTTATATAGTTTTATATTCTTTTTTAGAAGGTCATCAAATTACATGGGATAAAACAAAAATAAAATTAACAGATAATGAAATTATAGTATTAGCAAATTCATTAAGAAAATTGCATGAACTAAATAATAATAGTGAAATAAAATTACCGGAAATACCATTTGGAAATTATAAAAAACGTAAAAGTATATTACATTTTGATTTAACTAAGCAAAACATATTCATAAATCAAGATAAAATAGGATTTATTGACTTTGATGATGCTAAATTTGGAGAGTCAATATGTGATGTATCAATATTAATTGCAAATTTGTTTTTTTCAAAAACAAGAGGAGTAAATCTTGATGGAATGAATAAATTTATAGATGCATATTATGCAGAAGATTTACGAATTAAGCAAGAAGAAACTAGACTAATAAAGCAATATGCGATTGATTGGATTGATTATGTATTAGTGGGAAATGAATTTGATACGTCTATAACTGAAAGTTTTCATGTGAAAAGAAAGTTAATAGAAAAATATTTATAAAAGGAAAATTAAAAAATAGTTGTATATTAAAGATTTTTTGTTTTTTGATGTCGGACGTAAAGTCCTCAAAGCTGCGCAAAACTAAAAAATCTTTAATATATTTTTTTATCTATTTAATAAATACACTCCTAAATTTAAGTAACTTGCAAATAATATCCAAAGTAGATAAGGAATTTGAAGTAACCCTGAAAGCTTATATTTTTTATAAAAATCAATAATCATTAGAATTACTACAACATCTAATAATAAAATCCAAATAAAAGCAAAAAGTCTACATTTAAAGACAAAAAAGAAAATAGACCAAAGAGCATTAATACCTAATTGTAAATAGTAAAGAAATTTAGTCTTGGAATCAACAAGACTTTTTTGTCCGTCCCCAATCAGATAAAATGCCATAAGAAATTCCCATTAAAATATATAAAATAGTCCATACTATAGGAAAAACTATTTTGGGTGGAGAAAGAAATGGTTTTGTCAAATCATCATAATCAATAAAGCCAGAAATAATTAATCCAACAATTCCACCTACAATAACAGGAAAAAGAATATATTTTAATTTAGAAAAAAATTTATTCATATAACACCTCCTTCAATATTTTATTCCGAAAAAAATAAATTATTAAAAAGCGAATAAAAAATTGTATAAATATAATAATAAAGAAAAAAGGAGGAAAAATGAATTCAATTTGGTTAGAAAGTATAGAAAAAATAAAATCTAGTGGAAAGATAGAAGAAGATACAAGTGCAGATGTATGCATTATAGGAGCAGGAATGTGTGGAATAACAACAGCATATTATTTGACAAAAAAAGGATATAATGTAGTAGTTGTTGAAAAAAATGAAATAGCAAATGGAGTAACAGGACATACAACTGCGAAAATCACTTCGCAACATGGATTAATATATCATTATTTATCTGAAAAATATGGTATTAATGTTGCAAGAAAATATTTTGAAGCAAATGAAGAAGGAATAAAGAATATAAAAGAAATTATAAGAGAAAATGGTATTTCATGTGATTTTGAAGATACAAACAGTTATATATATACAACAAATGAATCAGAAATAGAAAAAATAAACGAAGAGATGGAATATCTAAAACATGTTAATAAAGATGCAGAAAAAACAAATGAAACAGATTTGCCATTTAAAGTAGTTAGTGCAATTAAATTTAAAAATCAGGGACAATTTAATCCTTTAAAATATGTACAAGGATTAGTGAATTACATTTTAGAACATAAAGGAAGAATATATACAAATACTTTGTGCGCAGATGTAAAAAAAGAAGATGATGGATATTTAGTTTTTGCAAATGAAAATAAAATATATGCTAAATATGTGGTTTTGTGTAGCCAATATCCATTTCTAAAAGTACCAGGATTTTATTTCGCAAAGATGTATCAAGAATCATCTTATGTATTAGGAATAAAAACTGAGAATAAACTACCAAAAGATATGTATATAAATTTAGATGCACCAGTATATTCATTTAGAAGAGCAAAATATAATGGAGAAGATATATTGCTTGCTGGAGGTGCAGGACATAAAACCGGACAAAAAGTAACATATGATGAAACATATGGTATGCTAGAAAAGAAAGCAAAAGAACTTTATCCAGATGCAAGAATTGTAGCAAAATGGTCTACAAGAGATGCAGTAACATTGGATAAAATTGCATATATAGGAGATTATTCAAATTTGATGCCAAATATGTATGTAGCTACAGGATTTAATAAATGGGGAATGACAACTTCAAATGTTGCTGCGAATATAA
>CALXVF010000015.1 GCA_944391895.1 uncultured Clostridia bacterium | reverse complement strand
ATATACTATTGTTTTTATTCATACAAGCATTTCTTAGAAATCCAAATACAATTATTTCGTCTTTTTCTTTAGTTACATATTCCGCATTATTTACCAATAAAATTATATTACTGTCTTCTTTTCCTTTTTCGTTCACTATTTGCTCTATTTTTATTGCCTTTTTTAGTGATAGATTTAGTAAAGTTGATGAAAATACTCTTCCAATGTCTGATGAATCAAATCCATTATATTTATTTTCTATAATATAAACTGCTTCTGCAGGAGTGGCATCTTTTCTTGGAATATCTCTATAATAATCATAATGTGTAGTAGGAACAACTTTTTTTGTATTTTTTATTGTTAGTAAATTTTTTATTAAAAAGTATGTTAATACTCCAAATATTCCTAAACATATTATAACTGATATTATTAATTTTCCTATTCTTGCACTATTTGCATCATTTGCCCATCCAGTCTCTTCTTGGATAATGTTTTCTAATGCATTTGTATTATATTGTCTTGAAGATTCATCAATAATGTTTGATGGCATTGCAATTCTTACTTCCACCATCTTTTCTGCTTTATTATTATTTACTTCAAACTCTACTGTGTCATTTGATGTAGCATAAATAGTACCATTTAAGTCAGGAGTATGTCCCCAAACTCTTAAATCTTCTTTATTTTCTACTGCTTTTGGTAATTTTATTGTACCAGTTATACTTTTAGCAGGTATTTCGAAGTCTTCACCAACAAATTGCCAATACATTTCACTACAATCATTATATTTAGCTATAACATCTTCTACATGATAGCTAATTTTATATGTTTCTTCTCCACTTGAGCTTTCATATCCAGTTCCCCATGCGACTTCATAATTACTTCCCATATCTAGGAAATAATACTCATCTTTTGGAACATGATAAGAATATACATTACTATCTTTCAATGGAATTTCTGTCCCACTTGATGAAATTCTACTTACTTTACCATCTGTAATTTCTAAATATTTTGAATTGTCTTTTTTAAAAGTCTTAAATAATGTATTTGTATCCTCTATATCTATATTCCATGTTTCTGTTACATCCATTGAACCATCTTCATTAATTTGTACATCAAAATTTAAGCTATTTAGGTACAAATCTGAATTTGCTGCTTTTGAAACAGATAATAAAGAGAAAAATAACATTATGCATATTAATATTATTGATATATTTTTTAATTTTTTCATAGTTACTCCCCTATTTTTTCTAATTTATATAACTCATGACTTAAGTCTGCCGCTTCTCTATATATTTTTATACATTCCTTTATTTCATCACTTGCATTTTCATCTTCTAATATTTTATTTAGTGTATTCTCATTATCTAAGTCATAAGATAATTCTTCATCTAATTTTCTAGTGTCTATATTAAAATAATCTATTTCTAATCTTACTAATCTATTACTATATTGTGTTTCTATATCTATAAGAGTATCTATCATTTCATCATTGCTTATGTTCATCTCGTTTCCACTACATTTTTGCTCTAATGGTGGATTCTTCCATATTTTTTCTAGTATTTCGTTTTTTGATCTTATATATTTTTCATAGTACTCACTTACTTTTTCTAAAAGATTAAAATATTTTTTTACTAATTCTTTATTTTCCATAGCTTACCCCTTTTTTTATTTGATTATATCATAGGCTTTTTTATTGTTCAACAAAAATCAAACAAGATTTTCAAGTTAAAAATCTCGTTTAATTTTATTATATATTTTTATTTTTTATATAACTTTCATTAAAGTTTTCTGCTAATACTTCCATATAAATTTTGTCATAATATTTTCCATTTACGAAAACAGATTGTTTTCTTCTTCCATACTCTTTAAAGCTACATTTTTCATAGCATTTTATTGCTCTTTCATTAAAAGACATGACTTGCAAGTCAATATTATTTAGGTTCATATAATTGAATCCAAAATCTAATATTAACCTTATTGCCTCTGTTCCATACCCTTTACTTCTATATTCTTTGTCTCCAATAAATATTCCTAAAGTTGCTATTCTATTTATATTATCTACTTTTTCTAATGAAACTGTTCCTATTAATTTATCTTCATCAATTGTTACTATTGCAAAACTTGAGTCATTTTTATAATTGTTGTCCATATACTCTTTTTCTTTTCTGATATTCATAGTTTGTGCACTTCTACCAGTATAATCAGTTGTTTCAAAATCATTTAACCACTCTGTAAATTTTTCTATTTCTTCTTCTGACGCACTTTTTGGTGATAAATAAATCCTTTCACCTACTAATTTTTTAAAATATTCCATATCTTATCCCCCTTATTATAATTTAAATTTTTCCTTTATTAGTAAAGCTACTTTATTTGCTGGTATATCATTATTATTAATTTTCACATAATTTTTTTCTTTAATTTCTCCTGGGTATGAATTACATCTATGTTTTACTTCTGCATTTAATAAAAATTGCTTACTTTGCTGAATATTTCTTTTAGTTGGCTTGTTTTCTAACCTATTGCTAGTCTCATTTCTTTTAAGTCTTTCTTCTAGTGTTGCTTCTAATTCTACATAATATATTTCTCCTCCATTCTCTTTAAAAATATTCGATATTTTCCTTATTTGTTCCCAATCTTCTTTTTCTTCAAAACACCATTGAAAAGTAAAAATTAAACCTTCTAAATTGCTTTTTGCCACTGCATTAAACATTTCCATTCTATATTTTTCTACTAAATCTTTTCCTTCTTTTGAAGAATAAGAAAAGAAATTCGAAACTAAATCTATTGTCATATGATTGTGAAATAGTTTTAAATCAGTAATTTTTGCTAACTCTTGACCAACAGTCATTTTTCCGACTGCTTGCGGGCCAAAAATGTACACCATTTTCATTGTTTTCCCCCCTTAAAAACTAAAAGCCTTACTAAGAAATCTTTAAGACTCCTTAATAAGACTTTATCTTATTTTCTAGTGTAAGTAGTTTTTTCTACTCTTTACCGCTCGAGCATAACTCTAGGTAAACTCTTAAATATAAGATTATTTTAGCATGTTTATTATAAAATGTCAAATTAGAAATTTTACTAATTCATATATTATCTTTTATTTTTCTTCTATCGGTTCTTGCTCTATCATTGCTTTTACAGATTTATCGTACTTTATTAGTTCTATCTCAAATGGTATTTTATGTCCTGTAACTCCATCATTATATAATTTTCCTAAATTCAAAAAATTAGAATATAGCCCATCACCTGTTTTTTCGAGATATTGACTAACATCACTCTTTTGATTGTCTATATTAACATACGCCTTTTCTATTTCTACATATTTTTGTATTTCCTTATCCATTAAATATGCACGAGAAGCAGTATCAGTAATCTTTATTTCATATTTCTTTTCAAATTTTACTTCTATTTCACCATTAAATATTTTTTCATTAGTCAATTTTACTTGCACTTTATATACACCCATTTGATTAACCCTACTAATCCATACTATGCCTTGGTTTTCCTCATCATACTTACCCAATACATAATTTATTACTTCTCCATCTGGTTTTTCTATTGTAGTAGCAGAAAATAGAAACATTTTCTCAAACGCTTCATCCTCTCTTATCATATTATCTAAAAACTCTTCATAGTCCATATCAGGATTTTCATTTTTAATCGCTTCTTCAAATGATTCATATTGTTTATCAATCATTTTATTTTCATACATAACTTTTAATACCTCTTCTTCTGTTGACACATTTTCTCCTGTAAACAAGCTTAATAATATAGAATAAATACCTATCACACAATTTTCTTTTACATCAACAGACTCTTGTAAGATTTCCTCTTGTCTTGTCTTATAAATATCATCCATCATTTCTTTAGAAATATTTTGGATTCCTGCAGCTAAAATTATATTTCCTTCTACATCAGCAGTGTCAAGAAGTAGTTGATCTTTTTCATTTCCACTTGCTATATTATCAAATATATTAACAAATTCATTCATTGCAATTTTTTCTTTTTCTGCAGCATTATTATATAAGTCTACTGCATTCTGAGCTCTTGTAAATATTCCATTATTACCCACTGTTAAATTAATAGCTACTGATGCTAATATTAACAACACTATAATTGTAACAACCAATGCTATTAAGGTTATTCCGTTTTACTTGTTTTTTTATTTCTTTTACTAGATTTGTTTTTTGTTGCATTTCTTTAGTATCCTCCTCCTTATTTTTCTATTAATTAATAATGTATACTTATACGCAAAAGAAACTATGCCTTTTAGGTTTATCTAAAAAGCATAGCTTCTTCTTTTCTATGTTTTATTAATGTTATTTTGTTAAATCCTACGATATATATATATATATATATACAGCCTCAAGGCTTTCAAGTCTTTTCATCTTTTGTTCTCTCCTCTTACTTTGAACTTTAAGTAACTTTTCAAAAGTTCACAATATTATTTCATAGCTTCTTCTACTGCAACTGCTACTGCAACTGAAGCTCCAACCATTGGGTTGTTACCCATTCCTATAAGTCCCATCATTTCAACGTGAGCTGGAACTGATGAAGAACCTGCAAATTGTGCATCTGAATGCATTCTTCCCATTGTATCTGTCATACCATAAGAAGCTGGACCTGCAGCCATATTATCTGGGTGAAGTGTTCTTCCTGTTCCACCACCTGAAGCAACTGAGAAATATTTCTTTCCTGCTTCTAATCTTTCTTTCTTATATGTTCCTGCAACTGGATGTTGGAATCTTGTTGGGTTTGTTGAATTTCCTGTGATAGAAATATCTACATCTTCAAGCCACATTATTGCAACACCTTCTCTAACATCGTTTGCACCATAACATCTAACTTGACTTCTTTCTCCATTTGAATATGCAATTTCTTCTACTACATTTACTTTTCCTGTAAAGTAATCAAAGTCTGTTTTTACATATGTAAATCCATTTATTCTTGAAATTACTTGTGCAGCATCTTTTCCTAAACCATTTAATATAACTCTTAATGGTTGTTTTCTAACTTTATTTGCTGATTTAGCTATACCAATAGCTCCTTCTGCTGCTGCAAAACTTTCATGTCCTGCTAAGAATGCAAAACATTTTGTATCTTCAGATAATAGCATTGATGCTAAGTTTCCATGTCCTAATCCAACTTTTCTATCATCTGCAACTGAACCTGGTATACAGAATGCTTGTAGACCTTCTCCTATTGCTTTTGCTGCATCTGCTGCTTTTTTGCATCCTTTCTTTACAGCTATTGCAGCTCCTAATGTATATGCCCAACATGCATTTTCAAAACAAATTGGTTGTACTCCTTTTACTATATCATATGGATTAAATCCTTTGTCTTTGCATATTTGTAATGCATCTTCGAAATCTTTTATTCCGTATTTTTCCATAACTGGTTTTATTTGATTTATTCTTCTTTCATAGCTTTCAAATGTTACTGCCATAATTATTCTTTCCTCCTATTATATTTTATAATTTAATTTATCGTCTATACCCAAAAACGAAGCAAAAGCGGTATATTGCTAGGAAAACGAATAAAAATTTTTGAGATAATACAATTTGTATATCGATAAAATTTTTATTGATAATTGACACCGCAAGATGCCACTTTTCATTCGTTTTTATTCTTTTCTTGGGTCAATCTTCTTTACTGCTTCATCAAATCTTCCATATGTACCTGAAGCTTTTTCTATTGCTTCCATTGGGTCCATTCCTTTTTTGATGTTATCCATCATTTTTCCCATATGTACATATTTATATCCAATTATTTGATCATCTTTATCTAATCCAAGTTCAACTATATATCCTTCTGTTAATTGTAAATATCTTGGTCCTTTTAATGTACTTGAATAAATTGTTCCTACTTGTGATGTATGACCTTTTCCTAAATCTTCAAGTCCTGCTCCTACTGGAAGTCCTCCTTCTGAGAAAGCTGTTTGTGTTCTTCCATATACTATTTGCAAGAATAATTCTCTCATTGCTGTATTTATGGCATCACATACTAAGTCTGTATTTAATGCTTCTAATATTGTTTTTCCTGTTAATATTTCTCCAGCCATAGCTGCTGAATGAGTCATTCCTGAACATCCAATTGTTTCTACTAATGCTTCTTGGATTATTCCATCTTTTACATTTAAAGTTAATTTACATGCTCCTTGTTGTGGTGCACACCAACCAATTCCATGTGTTAATCCAGAAATATCTTTTATTTCTTTTGCTTTAACCCATTTTCCTTCTTCTGGTATTGGTGCTGGTCCATGGTCTACTCCTTTTTTTACTACACACATATCTTCTAGTTCTTTTGAATAATTCATTTTTGTATCTCCTTGCATATTTATTTACAATCTTTTTCTATTCTATATTAAAATTGATTGTATAAGAATTTTAATATATTAACATTTTAATATCTGATTTCTAACTACATTACTCTCATCTTCTTGTCTAAGTTTTTGTATTTCTAACAATTCTGATGCGGTATTTTTTATTGTACCATGTTCATTTTTTTCTGCATATATTCCTTCTGTATATATGTATGGTTTTATAACATTTTCTTCTTCATAATATCTTATTAAGTCTTGATTTTGCTTACTTAAACTTTCTATTGGGGTATGTAAGTATTTATATTCCCAATATATATGTCTTTGTTCATCTGTATATTTTGAATTTAGTATATTGTTATAATTATATTCTATTGAGAACAGACAATTCACTATACTTATAGTTATATTTGTCCATTTTCTTACAGATAAATTATTGAGGCTCTTTATTTTATCATATAAGTCTTTTAAAGCAATGTTATATTGTTCTTCATTTATTCCAAATCTCGCCGCTACTTCATAACAGTTTATTGGTTTTGGCTTTAATATTGTTCTTTTTGGAAAATAGTAAAAGAACATTTCACCTCTTCCTTTTATTACTGATGCATAAAGGTAAAGGCTTTCCCATTTTTCTGGTATTAATCTAAATAATGCTGTTTGTATTTCCTTATATAATTTTTCTACTTCTTTTTTTGGCAAAAAGCTCACCTCCAATTTATCTTACAAGTAAACTTTCTCCTGTCATTTCTTTTGGTTTTTCCAAGTTCATTATATCTAGCATTGTGGGTGCTAAATCTGCAAGTTTACCATTTTTTATTTTTACATTTTCCATTCCATATAAAATTAGTGGAACTGGGTTTGTTGTATGTGATGTAAATGGTTCGCCTGTTTTATAATCTATCATTTGTTCTGCATTTCCATGGTCTGCTGTAATTAATGCTACTCCATTATGTTTATTTAATGCCTCTATTATTTTTCCAACACATGTATCTACTGCTTCTATTGCTTTTTCAGCAGCTTCTAAATTTCCTGTATGTCCAACCATATCTGGGTTTGCAAAGTTTAGAATTATTGTATCATATTTTTCTGCATTTATTGCATCTACAACTTTTTCAGTAACTTCGTAAGCGCTCATCTCTGGTTTCATATCATATGTTTCTACTTTTGGTGATGGAACTAAAATTCTATCTTCTCCTTTAAAAGGTTCTTCTTTTCCACCATTAAAGAAGAATGTTACATGGGCATATTTTTCTGTTTCTGCAATTCTAAGTTGTGTTAGTCCTTTACTGCTCACATACTCTCCATAAGTATTTTTTAAATCTTCTGTTTTAAATGCTACATGTACATTTGGCATTGTAGCATCATATTCAGTCATTGTTACAAAATACAAGTTCATTTTTTTAGTTTCAAATCCATCAAATTCTGGATCTACTAATGCTCTTGTTATTTCTCTTGCTCTATCTGGTCTAAAGTTATAGAAAATTACTGAATCGCCATCTTCTATTTTAGCGCCATTTCCTATTACACTTGGAACAACAAATTCATCAAATACTTCTTTTTGATATGAACTTTCTATTCCTTCTGTTGCACTAGAATATTTTTCTCCTTCGCCATATACTAATGTATCATAGCATTTCTTTACTCTTTCCCATCTTTTATCTCTATCCATTGCATAAAATCTTCCTGAAAGAGTAGCTATTTTACCAATTCCTTTTTCTTTCATTTTTTCTTCTAATTTTTGTATATATCCTTCTCCTGATGCTGGAAGTGTATCTCTTCCATCTAGGAAACAATGTACATATACATTTTCGAAGTCTTTTCTTTTTGCAAGTTCTAGTAGTCCGTATAAATGTCTTTGATGACTATGAACTCCTCCATCAGATAAAAGTCCCATTATATGTAGCTTAGAATTGTTTTTCTTACAGTTTTCAATAGCGTCTGCAAATTCTTTTATACTGAAGAAATCTCCATCTTCTATTGATTTTGTAATTCTAGTTAGTTCTTGATATACAATTCTTCCTGCTCCTATATTAGTATGGCCAACCTCTGAATTTCCCATTTGTCCTTCTGGAAGACCTACACTTGGTCCACTTGCATATACTTCTGCTGTAGGACAAGTCATCATTAGTTTATCAATATTAGGCTTCTTCGCATTAGCTACTGCATTACCTTCTGCATTTGGATTTTTTCCAAATCCATCTAATATCATTAGCATTGTTACTTTTTTACTCATCTTTACCATCCTTTTCTTTTCCCTGAAGTCTATTTGTCATAGTTAACAATTTTGCTAAAAGTATCTGCTTTTAAACTTGCTCCTCCAACTAATCCTCCGTCAATATCTGACATTGTGAATAGTTCTTTTGCATTTTCTGGTTTTACACTTCCTCCATAAAGAATGATTACTTCTTCTGAAGTACTTTCACCATATAAATCTTTTATTTTGTTTCTTATTTGCTTGATACTTGTATTAGCATCTTCTGCTGTTGCAGTTTTTCCTGTTCCTATTGCCCAAATAGGTTCATATGCTACTATTGTATTCCTTACTTCTTCTGGTGTCAAGTCTTTTAAGGCTTTTTCTATTTGGTCTGTTACTACTTTTTCTGTTTCTCCTGCTTCTCTTTGTTCCAATGTTTCGCCAACGCAAACTATTGGTTTTAGTCCTTCATTTAGTGAAGCTTTTAATTTTAAATTAACAGTTTCATCTGTTTCATTAAAATATTGTCTTCTTTCTGAATGACCTATTATTACATATTCTACATTGATACATTTAAGCATCTTTGGTGATACTTCTCCTGTATATGCTCCTGTTTCCTTATAAAATACGTTTTGTGCTCCTACATGTATATTTGTTCCTTGTGCTGTTAGAATTGTATAGAACAAATCTGTATATGGTGCACATATTATTACATCGTTTTTACTGTCTTTTACTAATGGATCTAGTGCTGTTATATATTCTATTGCTTCATTTGGAAGCATATTCATTTTCCAGTTTCCTGCAATTACTTTTCTTCTCATAAGAATCTCCTTTCATCGTTACAGTTATCATTTTATTATATCTTGAATTGTATATATAATGATTTTGAAGTTCCGCGTAAGCGTTCAAACGAGCTTAAAGGATTTAAGCGAAGTGCGTTTGGAGCGAATGCGACGGCAAGGAACAAAAAATCATTATATATACAATTCAAGTAAAATAATAAAATAAACATAACATATTATTTAAGATATTCTGGATTTTGTTCATAAAAATCTTTTAAAGATATAGTACATTCTGGCAAAATTATGTCATCAGTTATATTTAATTTTTTAGTATCATAAAATCCAAAACTATTTAACTTGCACTCTATTATTTCTTTATTTATAGGGTTTACTATAATATATTCTTCTACGCCATACTCCATGTATAAAGAGTATTTAGCTATTTTATCATTTTTAATACTACCCTTTGATAAAACTTCTATTACAACTTTAGGCGCTCCTTTTATGCCTTTTTTAGTTATAATATCGTCATTGCAAACGACCGCAATATCTGGTTGTACCACATTTTCTTCATTTAAAATAACATCTATTGGGGATACAAAGGTTTTGCATTTTTTACCTTTTAATTTTTCTTTTAGTTGTGCTCCAATTTCCAATACTATTTCTTGATGCAGTACAGATGGGGCTGCTAGCATTTTTACTTTCTCTATTTTACTTGTATTTGTTCTCATATCTCCCCATTCGTCTTTTAGATATAATACACCATGTATAATTTCATATCTATTGCCATCGTTTATTTTTAGATAATCCTCATAAGTATAAAATTTTTGTTCAGACGCTAAATTTTCCATTTTTTCTTTCTCCTTCTTTTCCATAAAAAATTTAGTGCCCCCTCTCTTTATATTTTAGCATGGCTAATTAAGTAATGCCTAGCAGACATTACTTAATTCCATTTATTATTTATCTTGTATACATTCAATTCCTGGTAAAGCTTTTCCTTCTATGAATTCTAGTGAAGCTCCACCACCAGTTGAAATGTGCGACATTTTATCAGCTAGTCCAGCTTTTGTAACTGCTGCTGCTGAATCTCCTCCACCAATTATTGTTGTGCAATCTGTTAAATTTGCTAAGCAATTTGCAATTGCATTTGTTCCTATAGCAAATTGGTCGAATTCAAATAATCCTACTGGTCCATTCCATAACACAGTTTTTGCATTTTTTAATTCTTCTGTGTATATCTTTATTGTTTCAGGTCCTATATCAAAACCTTCCCAATCGTCTGGTATTTCAGAATATTTAACAATTTTGCTTTCTGTATTTGGATCAAATTCTTTTCCAACTTTGTTATCAACTGGTAAAAGCATTTTTACACCTTTTGATTTAGCTTTTTCCATTAAACTTAAAGCTAAATCTAATTTGTCTAATTCGCATACTGAATTTCCAACATTATATCCTTGAGCTTTAAAGAATGTATATGCCATTCCTCCACCAATTAATAATGTATCTACTTTTTCTAATAAGCTATCTATAACACCTATTTTATCAGATACTTTCTTTCCACCTAGTATTGCAACAAATGGTCTTACTGGATTGTTTAAAGCATCTCCTAATGCTTTTAATTCTTTTTCAATTAAGAATCCACAAGCAGATGGTAAGAAACTAGCTACTCCAGCTGTTGAAGAATGTGCTCTATGACATGTTCCAAAAGCATCGTTTACATAAATATCTGCTAAAGAAGCAAATTCTTTACTTAATGATTCATCATTTTTTTCTTCTCTTGGATCAAATCTAACATTTTCAAGAAGTACAACTTCTCCTTCTTTCATATTACTTGTTAATTCTTTTGCACTTGGTCCTGTAACATCTTCTGCTAATTTTACATCGATTCCTAATTCTTTTGAAAGTTCTTTTGCAACAGGTGCTAAAGAAAATTCTTTTTTAACTTCTCCCTTAGGTCTTCCTAAATGTGAACATAAAATTAATTTAGCATTATGTTCTAATAAATATTTTATTGTAGGAAGTGCTGCTACAATTCTTGTTTTATCTGTAATATTTAAGTTTTCATCTAATGGAACATTAAAGTCACATCTTAATAATACTTTTTTTCCATTTACATCAATATTTTTTATAGTTACTTTATTCATGGTTATTACCTCTTTTCTATTTTAAATTTTAAGGAAAAGTAAAACTTTTCCTTAAATTAATTACATATTTCCGTCTTTTGTAGCCATATAGCAAGCTAGGTCTACTAATTTATGAGCATATCCCCATTCATTATCATACCAAGCAACTAATTTTACGAATGTATCTGTTAACCCTATTCCTGCTTTTGCATCAAATATTGATGTATGAATATCATTTAAGAAATCTGATGAAACAACATCTTCATCAACATATTCAATTATTCCTTTCATTTCTCCTTCTGCTGCTTCTTTCATAGCTTTGCAGATTTCTTCATAACTTGTTGGTTTTGCTAAGTTACATGTTAAATCAACTACTGAAACATCTAATGTTGGTACTCTGAAAGACATACCTGTTAATTTTCCATTTAATGATGGAATAACTTTTCCAACTGCTTTTGCAGCTCCTGTTGATGATGGAATTATGTTTCCTGCTGCAGCTCGTCCACCTCTCCAATCTTTTTTAGAAGCTCCATCAACTGTTTTTTGTGTTGCTGTTGTTGAGTGAACTGTTGTCATTAATCCTTCTGTAATTCCAAATTTATCATTTATAACTTTAGCAAGTGGTGCTAAACAGTTTGTTGTACATGATGCATTAGAAACTATGTTCATGCTTGGGTCATATGTTTCATGGTTTACTCCCATTACAAACATTGGAGCATCTTTTGATGGTGCGCTTATAACTACTTTTTTAGCTCCTGCATCTAAATGTGCTTGTGCTTTTTCCATTGTTGTAAATACTCCTGAACATTCTAATACATAATCAACATTTAGTTCTCCCCAAGGAATATTGTGTGGATCCATTTCATTATATACTTTTATTTTTTCTCCATTTATTGTTAATATATTTCCTTCTCCTTTTATATCTCCATTAAATCTTCCATGCATTGTATCGTATTTTACCATATATGCCATGTAATCTGCTGTTATGAAAGGGTCATTTATCGCTACTATTTCTACATCTCCCTTTTCTAAAGCTGCTTGAAATGCTAGCTTTCCTATTCTTCCAAATCCGTTAATACCTATTTTAACTGACATAATAAAACCTCCTTATAATAAAATGCCTTTTTAGGCAATATTATTTTATAACAAAAAAGAACACATTGCAAGTGTTCTTCTTAATTTGTATTATTATTTTCAATAATTATTAAGCTTATTCATTTAACTTTTAATTATAAATTAACTTTTACTTCTTCGCTATCTTCTTTTCTATAGCTATATGGTCTTAAATGAAAACCGTTATCAAAATATATTTCTTGTGTCCAGAAATCACGTACTTCTTTGAATACTTTTTCTTGCTTTGGAGTTAATTCTACTACTATGTCTTGAAACAAGAAATTCTTAAAACTTGTCCATGGACTTACTTTTGCAGGAACTTTTGTATAAACAGAAGAATTTTTCTCATTCTCATTATTTTCCATTTTCTATCTCCTCCTTTGTTACTAATCATAGTATATACTAAATATACTACATCTATACAAATTTATCAAGTAATTTTTTTATTTTTTTTATTACATTTTTGTTACAATTTATAATTTTTGTATTTCTTCTTTACTTAGCCCTGTAGCCTTCACTATGTCCTCTATTTTTAATCCCATTAGTTTTAGACTTTTTGCTATTTTTAGTTTTTCTTCTCTTTTTCCTGATTCTATACCTTCAATAATTCCAGATTTTCTTCCTTCCTTTCTTCCTTCTATTATATAGTTCTCTTTCATTTTCAATAATGCATCTGCTAACATACTTTTCCCTCCTTCTTTTTTTCTTAATTTTTCTCTTATTTCTTCTATCTTTAATTCTGGTAATACTCTTGCTGCCACATTACAAGTATACTCATCTATCAGTTCTTTTTCATATTCTTTTAAGTCTTCATATTTTATTTTTTTATATGTTTTTTCTACATCTTTTGATTTTTCTAGTAATAGTATTTTTGATAATGCTCCGTCTTCTTCTATTAGTTCTTCTTCTTTATATTTATTTGTATCTACTAATATATACCTTCCAAATTCTATGCTTTTAAATCCCGGAACGTTCTGTTGATTTTCTCTTAAGTACGTTTTTACATTCCACTTTTTATTTCCTGTATATAAAACTATTGGTATTATTGTTGGTATTGTGCTAATCTTGTTCTTTATCTTTTTGCGTTCTATATTATATTTTCTTAATATTTCAACTAAATATTCTATTATTCTTTCTGGCATAGTATAATCTACACTTGATTGGTGTTCTATTAAAATAAATACTGGTCTATTTTTTATTTTATATAGGATATCTGTTTCTTTATTGAAGTATGCTTTGGTTATGTACCTGTTATTGCACTGTTCTAATTCTTCCACCTATTTATATTTCTCCTATATTTCAAACTAATTTATAAGTTCTCTATTTCTTTCTTACTTAAACCTGTAGCTTTCACTATGTCCTCTATTTTTAATCCCATTAGTTTTAGACTTTTTGCTATTTTTAGTTTTTCTTCTCTTTTTCCTGATTCTATACCTTCAATAATTCCAGATTTTCTTCCTTCGATTATGTAATTCTCTTTCATTTTCAATAATGCATCTGCTAACATACTTTTCCCTCCTTCTTTTTTTCTTAATTTTTCTCTTATTTC
>CALXVF010000014.1 GCA_944391895.1 uncultured Clostridia bacterium | reverse complement strand
CCACATCTTTTAATTCCAGTTGTAACAGATCCTAAAAAAGCAGCAGGTGCATTAGCTTGGGCTGTTCAGGAAATGGTTAAAAGATATAGCTTATTTGCTGAAAAGAAAGTTAGAGACATGAAAGGCTATAATGAACTTGCAGAAAAAGAGGGCAATTATAAATTACCACAAATAGTAATTATAATTGACGAGCTTGCAGATTTAATGATGGTTGCAGCAAAAGATGTAGAAGATGCAATTTGTAGATTGGCACAAATGGCAAGAGCTGCTGGAATGCACTTAGTAATTGCAACGCAAAGACCTTCAGTAGATGTTATCACTGGAATAATCAAAGCAAATATTCCATCAAGAATAGCTTTCGCAGTTTCATCTCAAGTAGATTCAAGAACAATACTAGATGGAGCAGGAGCAGAAAAGCTTCTTGGAAAAGGAGATATGCTATTCTATCCATCAGGTGCACCAAAACCAGTAAGAATTCAAGGTGCATTCATATCAGATAAAGAAGTTGAAAATATTGTGAAATTCTTGAAGAAAGATGGAGAAACACAATATGATGAAAATATAATAGAATCAATAGAAAGTAGTGGAGCTCCAGAAAAAGGAGAATTAGATGAAGATGATGAGGATGATACAGATCCATTATTAAATGAAGCAATAGAATTAGTTGTAGAAACAGGACAAGCATCAACATCATTTATACAAAGAAGATTTAAAGTCGGATATGCAAGAGCAGGAAGAATTATAGACCAAATGGAACAAAGAGGTGTCATTTCTGGATATCAAGGAAGTAAACCAAGAGAGGTGCTTATGTCTAAAGAAAGATGGGAAGAATTAAAAATGGCCCCAGAAGACACAAACTTATCAAAAGCAGATAATGAATCGAACGAAGGAGAATAAAGTGAAAGCAAAGCTTTTAAAGAAAGATTATAATGAAGAATTAGAAGAATTAGCTGAAAGCAAAAGGTTTGAGAAAGAGGCTCAAAACCTTTTGCTTAGTATGCTTTATAAGGTAGAAGGAGCATATGATGATTATGAAACTGTAAAAAGAGAAGTTCCAAAAAAAGACGATTTCATGCAAAATATAATAGATATCGTAAGAAAATATTGCAAGGAAATAGAAATTGCAAAACCTAATTCTTTATTAGAAAAAGAACTTACTAAATCGAGATGTAAGATTTTAGAAGAAGAGCCAGATAATAAATATAATAATGAACAAAAAGTTATATTTTTTCCTAATGAGAAAGTTGTATTATATAGTGTTATAAGAGCAGGAATAGAAAAAATAAATCCTAATTTAGCTTTAGGGGATAAAGCAATGCTTATGACTATTCAAATAGGAAAATGTATAGCTTATTCAGAGGTTATAAGAGATTTTAACGGCTTTTCATGGTCACAAGTTATAAATGAAATAGAGAACTTAGATTGCAATATTGTATACACAGATTTAATTTACCTTTTAGGAGAAGAATATGTTTCAAAAATAAATTCTTCAAATATATCTAATCTGAAAAAAATGTTAGATAAAGAATTATATGAAGAAATGCAAAAAGTTGCATTAAGATTTTATTTAGAATATGACGAAAATCAAAGCAAAAAGTTACAAGAGGAATTGCAAAAAGATAAACAATCCTTAAAAGAAATGCAAGATCAGAAAAATTTTATTGAAAATATAAGTAACAACAAAAAGAAAATGCTAAATAGGATAAAAGAAATAGATGAAGTTTTAAATAATCCAGATGACCTAAGAAAAGAGTATTTAGAGAAAAATAGAACATTGCCAAATGAAAAAAAGATTTTTAGTATTAGTCACTATGAAGAAATGCTACAAAAAGAAAGAAACGAATTAATGGAAGAAATAGAGAAAAGTAATAAATATCAAAATCCAATTGAGTTCGTTAAAATAAAAAGTGAACTGGAAGAAAAAATTAATTATTATGAGAATTTAGAAATTTTAGACATACAAAAACTTCAGGAAATTTTTTTATGTGAGTTCAAGAAAAAAATAGAAAAAGAAGAATTATCAGAAAAAGTGATGGATTATCTTTATGAAATAAGATATTTAAAATATTTGCCTTTAACATCAAAAACGCTTATGAAAGACAAAATGAATTTTGAAGATATAGAAAGTGTTGTGATCCAAAAAGGAATGGAAACTAATTTAATTACTCCTATATCAAATAACAAAGATACTGATTATGCATTGTTAAAGAGTCTATTTGAAACAAAAAACATAAAACTAGAGGATTTGTCATTAAGACTAGAAGTAAAAGATGGAAAACTAATTTCTGAAATTTATGATGGAGATATGTTGGATAGTACAAATTATATTAATCTTCAAAAAGGAAGTAGTGTTCAAATTAGAAAAACAAAAAAGGTAAAAATATTTACTAAATAATAATAAAGAACGAAAGGATAAAATTATGAAAATTACTTTTTTAGGAGCAACTCAAACAGTAACAGGCTCAAACTTTTTAGTAGAAGGAGCTGGAAAAAGATTTTTAGTTGATTGTGGATTACATCAAGGAAAATACGAAGAAGAATTACTAAATGATGAACCATTTGAATATGATGTAAATAGCATAGATTTTATGTTACTTACACATGCTCACATTGACCATTCTGGAAGAATTCCAAAATTGTATAAAGAAGGATATAGAAATCCAATATATGCAACAAAAGCAACATGTGATTTATGCAGTATTATGCTTCCAGATAGTGGACATATTCAAGAAACAGAAAATGAAATAAAAAATAAAAAAAGAAAAAGAAATGGTCAAAAGCCAATAGAACCACTTTATACAGTAGAAGACGCAGAAAACTCTATGGAAGTTTTTAGAGAAGTTGAATATGATAATATTGTGCCAATAGACCAAAATATTTCTGTTAGATTCAATGACGCAGGACATATGCTAGGTTCAAGTATTATAGAAGTTTGGATTACAGAAAATAATGAAACAAAAAAGATAGTATTCAGTGGAGATATTGGTAATAATGATATACCTTTGTTATCTAGTCCAACAATGATTGAAAGTGCAGATTATCTTGTTATGGAATCTACTTATGGAAATAGATTGCATTTAAAAAATGATAAAAAAGCTTCTATATTCCTAGATGTAGTTTCAGAAACATTAGAAAATGGAGGAACAGTTGTAATTCCATCATTTGCAGTAGGTAGAACTCAAGAGATTTTATTTGAACTAGATAAAATTAAGGAACAAAGAAAAAATGATGAAGCTTTTGCTAAAGAATATGATACTTTAATGAAAGCAAAAGTATATGTAGATAGTCCACTTGCAACATCAGCAACTGAAGTGTTTGAAAAAAATATGGATTTATTTAAGCCAGAAGTTCAAGAATTCATAAAAAGAGGAGATAATCCACTGGACTTCCCAGGTTTATCTTTTACACAATCAGTAGAAGAATCAAAAGCATTAAATATGTCAGATGAACCATGTATTATAATTTCAGCAAGTGGTATGTGTGATGTAGGAAGAATAAAACATCATTTAAAACATAATATTTGGAATCCAAAAAGTACAATACTTTTTGTTGGATATCAAGCACCAGGAACTTTAGGTAGAAGAATAGTAGATGGGGAAAAGAAAGTAAAAATATTAGGGGAAGAATTTGCGGTAAAAGCTAGAATTGAATATATAGAAGGATATTCAGGACATGCAGACCAAGAGTGGCTTTTAAATTTTGTATATTCGTTTACAAGTATGATGCCAAAGCATATTTTCTTAGTTCATGGAGAACCAGAAGCGCAAGAAACATTAAAACAAAAGATAGAAGAAAATACTGGTGTTGGTGTAACGATTGCTAAATATGGAGAAGAATATGAACTAGATGAAAACTTAAGTAAAGCTCAAGTATGCAGAAATCCAATAGAAAAACAACAAGCAAGAATAGACATAATTGAAAAAATGCAAGCTCTAGAAGATGAAATAGAAGATATGAAACACAGCTTAAAAGAAAATATAAGAATATCTTCTAATGCAGATGTAGATATGATAAAATTAAATAATAAAGTAAACGATTTACGAAAACAAATAATAGAAATTATGAAAAATAAATAAGGAGAGTAGCAAATGAAGAAAAAATATTATAATGATGCCTTTATAGGAAACAAAGATTTAATAGCCACATATAGCAAATATGGAGAATTATTAAGATTATATTATCCTTCTCCAGATTATATGCAATATTCAGATTTTTATCATATAGGAATAAAAATAAATGATTCAAATATTATTTATTTACATAATGACGTAAATAATAAATATAGCCAATATTATGAAGATGACACAAATGTATTAATTACAGATATAGAGAATACATATTTTAATTTAAAAGTGAAGCAAATAGACTGTGCTATGATAAGTCAAGATATATTACTTAAAAAATATATTTTCAAAAATGATAATAATATAGACTTGGATTTGAAATTTTTAGTACATTCAAAGGTATTTTCATCATATAATAATACGGCTGGTGGAATGATTTCAAATAATGCATTAATACAATATAGTCATAATTATACTTGTGCTACATTTTCTAAAGAAAAATTGTATAGTCATCAATTAAATAATGTAGAAGGAAGTATTGGTTCAGGAAATATATATGATAAAGATTATATTGGAATGAGTTCAGATTCAGCAATAAGCTATGATTTAGGAACTATAAAACCAGGCGAAACTAGAGAATTTTGTATGTATATATATATATCTTCAGGAGATGATAGTTTAACTGAAATTCAGGAAGAAATAGACAAAGTTAGAAGAATTGATGTAAATAAAGAAATAAATAAGGTTGTAAGACATTGGAGAAAATATGTAGAAGACCACGATACATTGAATTTAAAACCTGATGGTTCAGATTATATTGATAAAATAATTCAAATATATAAAAGAACAATTCTTTTAATGGCATTATTAATAAATGAGAGAACTGGTGGTATATCTGCATCTGTAGAAGTAGATGAAGAAAGAGATAAATCTGGTAGATATGCATACTGCTGGCCAAGAGATTCAGTTCTTGTGTATAAAGCATTAGACTTTATTGGATTTGAAAATATGACAAAAAAGCTATATGAAAACTTTTTAAGGAAAACGCAAGAAAAGAATGGAATGTGGGAACAAAGATTTTATACAGATGGAAGACTTGCACCATGTTGGGGATATCAAATTGATGAGACGGCAACAGTTGTTTATGGAGCATATAGACATTTCGAAGTAATGGCTAAAAAGACAGGAAAAAAAGATAAGAGATTCTTAAAAGATAATTTAAAAATGTTAGAAAAAGCAACAAAATTCCTAGAAAAGTACATGGATAATATTTTAGGCAAAGAAGAAACAGAAGATTTTGTTAGAATGGAATTAGAAAAAGATTATAATTATAAAGAAAGAGATGAAATATATAAACATCCAAGTTATGATCTTTGGGAAAATACAGAAGGTATACATTTATATTCTTTATCTGCAATATATTCGGCATTTGACTCAATGATTAAAGTATACAATGAAGTACATGAATTGTATGATAAAAACAGATTAAAACAAGATGATATGATAAAATGTAAGAAAAAATTGGAGGAGTACAAAAGAGAAACTAAAAAATATATATTAGATAACTTAGTAGATAAACATATGAATGTTTTACTAAGAAATACAACTGATAGAATGGTAGATATAAGTGTTGTAGCAGCATTATTCCCATTTAGAGTATTGGATATGAATGATAAATTAATGAAAAATACAATAGAGCAAATTAATATGACATTAAGAACATACTCAGGAGGATACTTAAGATATCAAGGCGATGGATATTTAGGTGGAAATAATCCTTGGATAATAGCTACTGGTTGGATGGGATTGTATTTTAATGCAGTAGGAGACAAGAAAAGAGCTAATGAATGTTTGAATTTTATAGTTCAAAGTGCAACACCCAATGGATTTTTAGCAGAACAATCAAATAGCGACCTTAATGAAAAATGGGTTATAGGTTTGGCTTGGTCTCATGCAGTATTTATTGAACTATTGGTGTATTTGAAGGGGAAAAAGTAATTGTATATAGTATTTTTGTAATTGTATATTATAAGATTTTTTGGCACTTGCTGTCGGGACTTCTAGTCCCTCCAAGCTGCGTGTGCCTGCAAAATCTATAATATACAATTATATAAACTTATAATAGCTAATTACGATTTGCACTCCCTCTAATTTACGCGGAACTACGAAATTTATAATATACAATTCTTATAATTTATAAAAGTGGTTAGGAAAATGTGTAAGGAAGGATTTTAGAATGGCAAAAACAAAAACAATATTTGTATGTAGTGAATGTGGTTATGAATCTCCTAAATGGCTTGGAAAATGCCCAGCCTGCAATGCATGGAATACATTTTATGAAGAAAAAGAGCAAAAAGCAGTAACACTTGATGGAAAAGTGAAAGAAGTGGCAAAGCCTAAAGCACTTAACAGTGTTGAAGGAAAAGAAGCTATTAGAATGAAAACAGGATATCAAGAATTAGATAGAGTTTTGGGTGGAGGATTAGTAAAAGGTTCACTTGTACTAGTCGGAGGAGAACCTGGAATAGGAAAATCAACTCTAATACTTCAACTTTGCAACAAATTAAGCTCGGATGGAAAAGTGCTATATGTATCAGGAGAAGAATCAGCAGAGCAAGTAAAATTGAGAGCCGATAGACTTTCAATTTCAAGTGACAATATAATGTTTTTAGGAGAAACAGATATAGACGCAATAGACAATGAAATAACAAATATGAATCCAAAATTAGTTGTAATAGATTCAATACAAACAATGTATTCAAATGAAATAACATCTGCTCCAGGTACAGTAAGTCAGGTAAGAGAAATTACGGCAAGAATAATGCGAGTATGTAAAGCAAATCAAATAACAACTATAATTATAGGCCATGTTACAAAAGATGGAAATATTGCAGGGCCTAGAGTTTTAGAACATATGGTGGATACAGTTTTATACATAGAAGGAGAAAGATATTTCTCATATAGAATAGTAAGAACAGTCAAAAACAGATTTGGTTCAACAAATGAAGTTGGAATGTTTGAAATGCAAAATGAAGGAATGTGTGAAGTAACAAATCCATCATCAATATTAATTTCAGAAGGAAGCGACAAATATTCAGGTTCAGTTATCATTTGCACTATAGAAGGAACAAGACCGCTCTTAGTAGAAGTTCAAGCATTAACAACAATGAGTGTTTATGGAATTCCTAAAAGAACGGCAAATGGAATAGACTTTAATAGATTAGCTCTTCTAATAGCAGTTCTTGAAAAAAGGTCAAATTTATCACTAGGAAATCAAGATGTTTATTTGAATGTAGTAAGTGGAATGCGCATTACAGAACCGGCGGTAGACTTAGGAGTTGCACTTGTTGTGGCATCTAGTTTTAAAAACATCAGCATACCAAAAGATATTGCGGTAATTGGAGAAGTAGGACTTACAGGAGAAATTAGAAGTGTAAATTTAATAGACAAAAGATTAAAAGAAATAGAGAGATTAGGGTTTAAAAGATGTCTCATACCAGAAAATAACAAAAAACTCTTGAAAGATACGTATAATTTAGATATAATAGGCGTTAGAAACATTAATGATGCCCTAAAAGCAGTAGGCATTAAATAGACTTTAGGAGTTGATTATATGGCAATTAAAGAAAATGACTTCATTGACATTTTAAAATTAATAGCACCAGGAACAGCTATTAGAGAAGGATTAGACAATATTCTAAAAGCAAAAACAGGAGCTTTAATTGTAATTGGTGAAAACAAAGAAGTTATGGATGTGGTAGATGGAGGATTTAATATAAATGTTGATTATACATCTGCAAGGCTATATGAATTAGCTAAAATGGATGGAGCAATTGTATTAAGTTCAGACCTAAAGAAAATATTAATTGCAAATGCGCAATTAGTTCCAGCACAAAATATACCAACATCAGAAACAGGTACAAGGCATAGAACCGCTGAAAGAGTTGCAAAACAAACTGGTAATATAGTAATAAGTATTTCGCAAAGAAGAGGAATAATAACTATTTACCAAAACGAAAATAGATATGTTTTAGAAGATACTTCAAGAGTAGCAAATAAGGCAAATCAAGCATTACAAACAGTAGAAAAATACAAAAAAGTTTTAGATAATAGAATAAATATCTTGAATGAATATGAATTTAATGATATAGTAACATTGCAAATTGTTATAGAAACACTTCAAAGAGCAGAAATGCTTATGCAAGTTGTGGAAGAAGTTAGAAAAGCAATCTATGAATTAGGTACAGATGGAAGATTAATAGAAATGCAACTTGAAGAACTTACTGATGGTGTAGAACAAGAAGAATATTTAATAGTAAAAGACTATGTAAATGGTAAAAACGTAGATAAAATATTTGAAAAAATTCGAAGCCTAGACCATGAAGAATTATTAGTAGTTCAAAATATTGCCAAAATATTAGGATATACAATTCAAACTAGTTATGATGATGTAAGTGTATATTCAAGAGGATATAGAATTTTAAACAAGATTCCAAGAATGCCAAATACAATAGTTGAAAATCTAGTAAAGAAATTTAAATCACTTCAAAATTTGTTAGTGGCAGATATTGAAGAACTTGATGATGTAGATGGTATAGGAGAAATAAGGGCAAGAACAATAAAACAAGCACTAAAAAGAATGAGGGAACAATTTGCGTTTGATAATTTAATTATTTAATGGAAGGAATATATAATATGAAAAAAGAAGAGAAGAAAAACGAAAAAGTAGCAGAAAAAAATTATTCGAAAATTAAATTAATTGCAACAATACTTGCAATAGTTATAGTATTAGGACTAATAGCTTATGTAGTAAATACAATAGTGCAAAAACAAAATTTCACAGTACAAAATCCAATTGCAACAATGGAAATTGAAAATTATGGAACTATAAAAATAGAACTATATCCAGATTATGCTCCAGAAACAGTTGCAAACTTTATAGCTTTAGCAAACAATGGATTTTATGATGGATTAACATTCCACAGAACAATACCAGATTTTATGATACAAGGTGGAGACCCAAATGGTGATGGAACAGGAAATGCTACATTGAAAGATTTAGGCGAGGAATCTGAAGATGAATATACGATACCTGGTGAATTTATAGCAAATGGATATAATGATAATACCCTAAAACATGAAAGAGGAGTTATATCTATGGCTAGAGGAGATTATAGTGGTTATAGTTCAACACTTGCTACAGAAGGATATAATTCAGCATCATGCCAATTCTTTATAACAACAACTGACCAAAGTAATAATTTAGATGGATTATATGCAGCATTTGGAAAAGTAACAGAAGGAATGGATATAGTAGATACAATATCAAATGTAGAGGTAGAAACTAGAGATTCATCAACTGCAGAAGATGAAACTTTAACTCAAGATAAACCAGTAAATCCACCAGTTATAACAAGCATTAGAGTAGAAACATTTGGAATTGATTATGGTATGCCAGAAACAAGAGAACCTTTTGATTTAAACTCTTGGTACATGTCTAACATGTATGGTTATTAATAAAATAGGGGCGCTCTTCAAGTATGAGGACGCCCTTCGTTTATCTTATAGGAAAAATAGAAGGAGAACAATGGAACTAAAAGGAACAATACAAGATGTTATATATAAAAATGAAGTAAATGGATATACAATAGCAACTTTTGAAATGGAATCAGCAGATACTACAATAGTTGGATATTTGCCATTTATTCAAAAAGGGGATAGCCTTAAAATTATTGGAAAGTTTGTCACACATCCAGACTATGGAGACCAATTCAAAGTAGAAACATTTGAAAAAATAATGCCCGAAACATTGGACGCATTGGAAAAGTATTTAGCAAATGGAGTAATAAAAGGAATTGGACCTGCAACAGCTAAAAAGATAATTAAAAAATTTGGAGCATCAACAGTAGAAGTATTAAAGGCCAATCCAGAAGAACTTACTGCTATAAAAGGAATAACAGAAAAAAAGGCAAAAGAAATTTCAGAAAGTTTCATAGAAAATTGGGAATTATGGCAAATAGTAGGATTTTTAGAGAAATTTGGCATAGGTCCTCAAAGTGCGCAAAATGTATATAAAAAATTAGGGGCTAATACAATTAATTTAATACAAGAAAATCCATATATTTTAAGTGAATTAGGTGTAAGAGTTGACTTTGCACAAATAGATAAAATGGCTTTAGACCTAGGAGTTGAAAGAAATAATTTACAGAGAATGGCTGCTGGAATTAGACATGGATTACTACTTGCTACATATAATGGACATACATGCGTATTAGAATCTAATTTAATTACATTTGTAACAGGATTATTAAAAGTCTCAGAAGAAGACGTTCTTTACGCTATAAAAGATATGATGTCAAAAGAACAAATAAAAATTGAAGAAAGAGAAGAAATTGCAACAGTAGATGGTAAAACCGAGCTTCAAATTCGAGAATGGGTCTATTTAATGGACTATTATAAAACAGAATTAAACATAGCAAGACAAATACATGGACTAGAACAAGCAAGTAATATAAAAAGAATTGCAAATTTTAATAGTGAATTAGAAAAAGTAGAAAAAAGCAGTAATTTAAAATTATCAGATAAACAAAAGGAAGCAATAAAACTAATAAATGAAAATAATGTATGTATAATAACTGGTGGACCTGGTACAGGTAAAACAACAATAATAAAAACAATTATAGACATATATAAATCAAAAGGAAAGAAAGTTGTTCTTTGTGCTCCAACTGGAAGAGCAGCAAAAAGAATGACTGAAGCAACAGGAGAAGAAGCTAAAACTTTACATAGGCTATTAGAAATAGGAAAAGTATTTGAAGAAAAACCAGATCCAGATATGGATGTAACACCAATAGATGGAGATGTAGTAGTAATAGATGAGATTTCCATGGTGGATATATTCCTTATGAATTATGTAGTAAAAGCACTATTTAAAGGAACAAAATTGGTCTTAGTTGGAGATACTGACCAACTTCCATCTGTTGGACCAGGATGTGTTTTAAAGGATTTTATTGACTCAAAACAAATACCTTGTGTTAAACTAAATAAAATTTTTAGACAAGCTATGCAAAGTAAAATAATTGTAAATAGCCATAAGGTAAATGAGGGAATAAATTTTTTAGAAGAAAAAGAAGAAAACAAGAATGAATTAAACGACTTTATATTTGAAGAAGAAAGAAATTCAGCAGAAATAGTTAATAAAATTTTAAAAGAATATAGCTTGGATAAACAAATAATTACACCATCCAAAAAAGGAGATTTAGGTACAAAGAATCTTAATAAATTGATACAAGAAAAATTTAACCCATTAAATGTTATGAAAAATGAGAAAAAATTTGGAGAGGTTATTTTTAGAGAAGGGGACAAAGTAATGCAAACCAAAAATAACTATGACATAATGTGGAGAAGAGATAGTGAAATTAGTAGTGGAATATTTAATGGTGAAATGGGAATTATAGAAAAAATAAACGATAACCTAGGAGAAATAAAAATTAAATTCGATGATGAAAAAGTAGCTTTTTATGGTTTTCAAGATTTAGACCAATTAGAGCATTCGTATGCAATTACTGTGCATAAATCACAAGGAAGTGAGTTTTCAGAAGTAATATTCCCTGTATATCAAGCTGCACCAATGCTACTTACAAGAAACTTATTATATACAGGAATGACTAGAGCAAAAGACAAACTAATAATGATAGGAAATCCTTACACAGTTCAATTTATGATAAATAATGAAAAAATCAAAAAGAGAAATTCTGGACTTAAATATAAGCTGGAATCTATATAATAAATTAAGATGGGGGCAGAATAGGAGTAAAATATGAGTTTTACAGAAAATGTCCTCAATTTATTTTTTCCTCAGAAATGCGGAGTATGTGAAAAAATTGGAACAGTACTTTGTAATGAATGTGAAGAAAAAATAAAAGAATATAGAATAAATTTAATAGAAAATAGCGATAACATAAGTAAATTTTATATGTTTAGGTACAATGGAATAATTAGACAATTGTTAATAAAGTATAAATTTGAAGATAAAAGTTATTTGGCAGATACATTTGTGAAAATTATGTTAAAAAATAAAAAATTGGTTGGATTTTTAAAAAATTATGATATAATAATTCCAGTTCCTTTACATCATGAAAGAAAACTAGAAAGAGGATATAATCAAGTAGAATTAATTGCAAAAAAATTGGGAAACATTAAAATAGAAAATGATTGCCTAATAAAAAATAAGAATATAAAACCTCAAAGTCAAAAAAATTTAAAAGATAGAATAAAAGATGTAAAAGGAGTATACGAACTAAAAAATACAGAAAAAATTCAAGGGAAAAGAGTACTCATATTTGATGATATTTATACAACAGGAAGTACAGTAAATGAATGTATAAAAACAATTAGTAAAGTAACAGCTAAAATAGGAGTGCTAATAATTGCGAAAGATTATATTGAAGTAAAAGGCAAATAAGCCTAGAGTTATACTTGGGAGAAAGGATTGATAAAAGCATGGATGATTTAGTGGAAAGCATTTTAGACTATATTAGGTCAGATTATACAGACTATGCCATTATGATAAATGGTGAATGGGGAAGCGGAAAAACATACTTTTGGAATCACAAAATAAGAAATAGAATTGAAAATATGACTGTAAATGGTAAAAAGCTTACAACAATTTATATGTCATTATATGGTATATCTAACTTAGAGGAAATAAGTAAGAAAATATTCATAGAAACAACCCAGCTTATGGATAAAAACTTAAAAAAGTATATGAATAATAATGGACAAACATTTATACCTGAATATGCAAAAACAGGGTTAGATATGGCTAATTTTTTTGGCGTAACACAAAATGGAGATAAAGTAGATTATGAAAACTTTTTCTCAACTGATGATAAAGTTTTATGTTTTGATGACCTAGAAAGAGCGAATGTTGATGTTATAGATATTTTGGGATATATAAATAATTTCGTTGAACATGACCATATAAAAACAATAATAATTTGTAATGAAAAAGAATTATCAACAAAATTGAAGAGTAGTAATCTTGAAATGAAAACATTTATTGCAACTTATTTGTTAGATAAAGAAGATAAACTTCTTACAACAGATAAGCCAATGGTTGAAAAAATAGAAGATACTATAGAAGATGTTTTCGATAAAGCAAATGATTATGAAAGAATAAAAGAAAAATTAATAGGCGAAACATTTGAATATGCACCAGAATTTACTTATATAATTAATGGACTTCTAATAAGATATGAATCAGATGGTGATTTAATTAGATTCTTAAGAGAAAATACGCATTTAATTGTATCAACTTTTATAAAAAGTGGAACAAGAAATCTAAGAATATTAAAACATGCATTAAATGATTTTAGAAAAATATTTGACATGGTTAATAAATCATATCCAAATACAAATAATAGAATTCTTCAAACAATGTTAATATTTACAATAGCAATATCTTTTGAAATAAAAGCAGGAAAAGTAACAAAAGATAAATTTGTAAATATAGAAAACAATGAAGAATATAAGTCATTGGTTGTATCTTCAAGAGTATTTATGGATAATAGACAATTCTACATTAAAGAATTCGATAACAACTATTACTATAATTTTAAAACAGAATATAGATTTTTCAAATTTATTGAAATGTATGTACGTACTAGAATATTCGATATGAAAACATTCAAAAGAGATATGGAAGATATAATAAATACTGTTGATACAGATAAACTACCTGGATATAAAAGATTACTTACAGAAGAATATTGGAAAATATCTGATGACCAATTCCCAAAAGTAGTTGAAGATGTAATAGAATCAGTTAAAAAAGGTGAAATAAAATTAATTGATGTAGTAAAAATTTATACTTATTTTGTGTATTTCGTAAAAAAAGGATTGATTAATTACGATATGCAAACAATAAATAGTGTTTTCTTGAATGGAATGAATATTTCTTCTATAACTTCAGATTATTGTGAAGATGCAGAAGAACAATTAGCTGGATTATCAATTGATGAAAATGGACCAGATATGCAAGAAATACTTGCTAGGTTTAGAGATTTGAATAATCAATTAAAAGATAAAATGTATAGAGCAAAGGCAGATTCAATATTCAAGAATATACCTATGAAAATGGAAAAATTCTATGATTTATTTGATAAAGAATGTATGGAAATTCCTATTTTCAAATATAGTGATCCATATCAAATATTCCAAAGAATATCTTGTGCAAGTAATGAAGATATAGTAACAATAAAAGA
>CALXVF010000013.1 GCA_944391895.1 uncultured Clostridia bacterium | reverse complement strand
AAAATGTCGAAAAGACTTGAAAAAAATATTTTGTTCAAATATAATTAAGGTAGATTTTTAACGAAGGAGGAATAAAATATGCTAAAATCAAATGTTGCATGGAGCACAGATAAAGATAGTTATAACGCAGGTAAGGCGTCTGCTAAAAAGGCCGTTTGTGACCTTGTTCAAACAAAGGTTGCTTTTTTGTATACATCAGTAGATAATGATGTAAAAAAAGTTTTAGAAGGTGCAAAAGATGAATTAGGAACAGCACCGATTATAGGATGTACATCAAGTTCAGGAATAATAGTTCCAGATGGATTTATTTCATCACCAAATGGATTTGTAGGAATTCTAGCTCTAGGAGATCCAAATACAACAGTTGGAGTAGCAGGCTCTAAAAAACTAAAGACAGCAAGAGAAACAGGAAGAGTAGTAGCAATGGAAGCAATGAAAAAAGCTGGATTAGACTTTGCACCAGAATACTTCTATATGGTTGCATCACCAGGAGAAGAAGAAGATTATTTAAAAGGTATTGAAGATGTAATAGGAAGAGTACCTTTCTTTGGTGGAAGTGCAGCAGACAATACTGTTGAAGGAAAATGGAGCATTTACACAGGAGATACAATATTCTCAGATGGTGTAGCAGTAGCATTTTTCTATACAGATAAGAAAATGTCTAATGTATATACTGGAGCATATCATGAAACAGGAAATAGTGGAATAATAACAAAATTAAAAGGAAAAAGAACTCTAGTAGAAATTGATGGAGTACCAGCATTAAAAAAATACGCATCATGGACAGGAAAGAAAATAAAAGATATAGAAGGTGGAAACCTATTATTACAAACAGTAACAGCTCCACTTGGTGTAAAAGATAGACTAGGAGATCTAGTTGCAATACGTCATCCAATGGCAGGAAATCCAGATTATTCTATGAATATAGGAAATGACTTAGCTTTAAATACAGCGGTTATTCAAATGGAATCAACTGTAGATGAATTAATAGATTCAACAGGAAATACAATGAAAGAACTAAACAAAGAATTAGGAGAAAAAGCAGGTGCATATCTTTTAGTTCATTGTGGAGGAAGAAAATTAGGAATAGGTGACAGAATAGATGAAGTCGCAAAACAATTAAAGAAAGAAGCAAAAGGAGTACCATTTATTACAATATTTACATTTGGCGAATATGGCTCTAAAGACCATGGTGCTAATACTTGTGGAGGTTTAATGCTATCATTTACAGCAATTGCTGAATGAAGAGATGGGGAAGACCCAAATAAGGATACAAGGAGAAAAGGTATGAAAAATTTAATAGGATATGAATGGAAAGATGCTTCAGATGGAAGAATTATAGAAGTTACAAATCCAGCAACTGGAGAACTAATAGATACAGTTCCAAACTGTTCTGCAGATGATGTAAATGAAGCTGTAAGAGTAGCTGAAATCGAACAAAAGAAATGGCTTGATGTTCCACTTCATGAAAGAGCAGATAAGATATACAAATTTATTGATTTAGTAGAAAGAGACAAAGATAGACTAGCAAAACTTTTATCAGATGAAACTGGAAAGCCAATAAAAGAAGCAATTGCAGAAATAGCAAATGTAAAAATAGGAGCTACTGCATTTGTTGAAAGAGCAAAGCATTTATATAATGATTCTGTTCCAGCAGGACAAGAAGCTGGACAAGAAAAAACAATGCAAATAACAGTTAGACAACCAATTGGTGTTGTAGCAGCAATATTGCCATTCAATTTCCCAAGTGACTTATTCTGTCAAAAAGTACCACCAGCACTTTTAATGGGAAATAGTATAATTGTAAAACCATCAAATTATAACCCACTAACACTTACAGAATATGTAAAATTAATGTTAGAAGCGGGAGTACCAGCAGGAACAATACAAGTACTTACTGGAGATGGTCCAACAGTAGGACAAGAACTAGCAGGACATAAAGGAGTACATTTAGTATCTTTAACTGGAAGTACAGCTGCTGGAATCCAAACAATGGGAACTTGTTCTAAGAATTTAACACATGTAATGCTAGAACTTGGTGGAAATGATGCATTCATATTCTTAGAAGATGGAGATATGGACCTAGCTGTAAAAGAAACTATCTGGGGCAGATTATATAATGGAGGACAAGTATGTTGTGCTTCTAAGAGATTCTTGATTCATAATTCAAGAAAACAAGAATTTATAGATAGAATGAAAAAAGTTATATCTAATTTGAAAGTTGGAGACCCTTCAAGTATGGATACAGATATGGGACCACTTATTAATGAACCAGCAGCAATAAGAGTAGAAGAATATGTAAATAAAACTATTGCAGAAGGTGCTACATTAGTTTGTGGTGGAAAAAGAGAAGGTGCATATTATTATCCAACAATATTAGATAATGTAACAAAAGACATGGATGTTGCAAAAGATATGGAAATCTTTGGACCAGTAATTCCAGTTATAGGATTTAATACAGAAGAAGAAGCTATAGAAATTGCAAATGGGTCTTCTTATGGATTATGTGGTTGTGTTATAACTAAAGACTATTCAAGAGGTGTAAAAATTGCTAATAAACTAGAATGTGGAGGAGCAGTTGTAAACGGAGCAAGTTTCTATCGTTCATTCGAAATGCCTTTCGGAGGATGGAAACATAGTGGAATAGGAAATGAAGGTGTTATGACAACACTTCAAGAAATGAGTAGATTAAAAACTATTGTATTAAAAAATATTTTGTAAGATAAAAAAATTCCCTGCATTTAAGCAGGGATTTTTTTGCGAATATAAACTTAGTAAATAGTTATTTGTGAAGGTTCGGCTACCATATTTTCAGAAACTGCATTTCCAAGACTATTTGCAATAGTATTAGTATCTATTTCAACAACACTGTTTTCACCAACTGTATTTGACATCATAAGTATAGTATCATCTAAAACTGTTATTGTAGATAAATTATTAACAATTTCTGTATGAACTTCTTCAGCAATTACAGTATCTTGATTAGATAATATAAATTCTACAAATATGTTATCTTCAGGTATTAGTACAAAATAGCAACGTTCCATTGAAGTAGCATAGATTAAATCAATATATGAGTAATATAATCCATTTCCTAGACTACTAAAATTACTACTTCCAAGTTCTAATGTTGTGCTAGCATCTATTTGAGAAGAGAATTGGTTATATAAAAATGTGAAGAAATTAGATCTTCCAGCATCAGTAGAAACATCATATCCAAAACTTGCTAAATCTTCAATAGATTGCATAAAGCCAAAATTATAATTTCCTCTTACTAAGCCATCACCGTCTGAATCAACTTGCCAATTAGCTGGGTTATATTCAATATTATAATCATTATAAAAATTATAATATTCATTCTCTTCTACTGGAGTTTCAGAAGTAAGGTTACCACCTATATTAGTATTAGTATTTCCTTGACTAGGAGTATCGACGTTATTACCAATTAAAAATATGTTTACTAATGAAATTGCTACAATTGCAACTGGTACGACAAATAATAATAAACCAGCAATTATTGCAGAACCAGCAGAAGTTCCACCTTTGGCTTTTGCAATATCTAATAATTGATTTGGACTTTGTACATTATTCTTATTTTGTTCCAAGGTTTTATTAATATGTGACTTATATAGTGAATAGAAAGATAAGCCACAAATTATATTATTTACTAATGGAAGTACTGATAAAATAATAAACAAAAATCCCCATAAATAAAGTTTTCTATAGAAGAAATAGAATCCTCCAAAGAAAAATGCTGACCAGTTAAATTTTTTTGTGGTGGCTTTATCATATAATTTTCCCACCCAAACTCTTCTAAATTCTTCATCATTTTCAGAACCATACATTGGATTTTCTGGTTGTATATTATCATTATTATCAAAACCAACATTATTTTGTTGTGCATTATATGAGTAAGTAGACTCTGCAGGTTGTTGATAATTAGAAGCATTAAATGGGTCATTTACTTGCTGATAATTAGAAAAGTCTTGCTTTGGTTGAGCGTTAAAATTTTCCATTTGGAAATTAGAAGAGTCTTCTAATTGTTGCACATTGAAATTTGGAGTCTGAAAATTAGAAGGTTCTTCTGGTTGTTGTACATTAAAATTTTGAGGTTGAATATCAGAAGTGTCTTCTTCAAATTGAGTATTGGTATTTTCAATAGGAGGCTCAAGATTGTCTGTTTCTTCTTGTGCCAAGTTAAATAAGTTAACAGAACTATCGTCCATATCATCATTAACATTATTTTCTTGAATTGGAGTGTCTACGTTGTTGTTTTGAATATTGTCATTATTAAAATCTGGTATTGATACATCATTGTCTTGATTAGTATTATCTTGCACATTAGATTGGTTTGTGTTAGTTGTAATAGGCTCCGGATTAGTATATATATCATTATTAAGATTTATATTTGAGTCTGTAAAATATGGTGACGAGTTTAAGTCAGTATTTTGAAAATAGGGATTATAGTATGGGTTATCCTGATTTTCATTATTTGGACCTAAATTCATATTATTCATTTCATCATCTATTTTTTTCTTGTTTTCATCCATGGTTTATTATAAGCTCCTTTCGTTAAATATAGTAATATTATAAAATAAAAAAAATAATTATACAATAATAAAGGGAAAAATACTTGACTTAAAAATTAGATATATGAAAAATCGAGGGTGTAAAGGTTTTTATGTAAATTGACTCACAAATTATAAAATTTTAAATTTCTATTATGATTAAAGTGATGTAGCATAATAACTACATCACTTTTCTATTACATTTCTTCAATTAATTTTTCTACAATCTGCACCGCATTTGAAGCAGCGCCTTTTCTAATATTATCAGCAACAACCCAGAAATTTAGTCCAGATTTAACACTAAAATCTCGTCTAATCCTGCCAACAAAAACCTCATCATGTCCAGTTGCATCTGTTGCAATTGGATACTTATTTGAGTCTATGTCATCTACAAGTATAACACCTGGAAAACTGCGTAAAGTATCTTTTAATTCATCCAAATCAAATTCATTTTCAAATTCAATATTAATACTTTCACTGTGAGAATTAAAAACAGGAACTCTTACAGTAGTTGCAGTTATAGGAAGTTCTGGTCTATTTAAAATTTTTCTTGTTTCATTAATCATTTTCATTTCCTCTTTAGTGTAACCATTGTCTAAAAAAGTATCAATATGTGGTAAGCAATTATTAAATATAGGATAAGGAAATTTTTTTAATTCATACTTTGATGTTTCAGCAACATTAATGTCATTTCCTTCTCTATAATTTTTAATACCATTTTCTAAATCTTCAATACCGTCTCTGCCTGCTCCAGATACTGCTTGATATGTAGAATAAACAATCCTCTTGATTTTGTATTTATCATCTAAGGGTTTTAGAGGGACAACAGCTTGAATTGTAGAACAATTAGGATTTGCAATAATTCCTTTATTTTTTCTTATTTCTTGAGCATTTACTTCAGGAACAACTAAAGGAACATCTTTATCCATGCGAAAAGCACTACTATTATCTACAACGATGCATCCTTTAGAAGCGGCTATTGGAGCATATTTTTTTGAAGTTTCTCCACCAGCTGAAAATATAGCAAAATCAAAACCTTTATCAAAAGATTGCTCAGTTAATTCCTGTACTGTATACCCCTTTTCCATAAACATAATTTTTTTACCGGAAGATTTTTTAGAAGCAAAAAACGTGTAACTACTAATAGGTAATTTTTTCTCTTCTAGAACTTTGATAGCTGCTCTTCCAACAACTCCAGTAGCACCAACTACTGCTAATTTTAAATCTTTCATAATTCACCTCTGTATAGAGTTTATATAACTTATATAATTATATATATTATATCAATTATATTATATGATAAAATTGTTATAATTCATAGTATCTAATTAAAAAATTAAAAATAAACAATAAAAACAAAACAAATATTCGTAAAACTATTGAAAAAATTATAGAAAAATGGTATAAATAAAAGCGATAAAATAATTGACAATGTAAAAAATGAGAAGGAGTTGGTATATATGATAAATAATTTGGTAAACAAAACGGAAAAGAACTTTGAAAGTATTAAACATATAGATGAAAATGGAATTGAATTCTGGTATGCGAGAGAATTAATGATAATGCTGGAATATAGTAAATGGGGAAATTTTGTTAAAGTAATTGATAAGGCAAGGGAAGCATGTAAAAACAGTAATGCCAATATATTAGACCATTTTGCCGATGCCGGCAAAATGGTGAAAGCAGGCGTAGCTGATAAGAAAATTAGCGATTTAAAACTAACTAGATATGCCTGTTACTTAATTGCACAAAATGGAGATAGCAGAAAAAAGACAATTGCACTGGCGCAAACTTACTTTGCAGTACAAACTAGAAAACAAGAATTAAAACCCATCATAATGTTGGGCAGGCTGTTAGGCAAACCATAAAGAAAATTGGAGGTACAATGCCAGAAGATTTACCAACTCCTAGCAAGAGTGCAAAACAAATAGAGAAAGAAAAGGCTAAAAGAATTTCTTCGACGGATATAAAAAAATTAAAATAAAAACATAAAATGAATTTCTAGAGAAAGATAGAGGAATTTTAATGTTAGATTTAAAACAAAATGTAAAATATGTAAAAGGTGTAGGACCCAATAGAGTAAAACTATTAAATAAATTAAATATATATACATTAAAAGATTTAATCACATATTATCCACGAGACTATGAAGATAGAAGTATAATAACCAAAATAGCAGACACAAAAGATGGAGAAAAATATACAATAGAAGTAGTGGCACTAACAGATGTGAATATAAGATACATAAATAGAAATCGAAGTTTTGCCAAACTTCTGGTAAAAGATGATACAGATAATTGTGTAATTACCTGGTTTAATCAGCCATATGTAAAAGATAGAATAAAAAGAGGCGAGAAATATAGATTCAATGGAAAAATAACTAAGAAAAATGGCGTAATAGAAATGAACAGTCCAACTTATGACAGCATAGATAATACTAAAAATACAGGTAAAATAGTTCCAATTTATCCATTAACAAATTCATTAAAACAAAATAACTTAAGAAGTATAATAGAAAATGGAATAAAAATGGTAGAAGATAAACTACCAGAAACATTGCCATCATCATACTTGCAAAAATATCATTTGTTAGATATAAACAGAGCAACGAAACAAATACACTTTCCAGAAACATTTGCAGATTTTCAAAGTGCAAGAAAAAGGCTAGTATTTGATGAATTACTATCAATGCAATTAGGTCTGCTTGCTTTAAGAAGTGAAAATGAATCAGAAGTAAAAGGCATAAAGTATAATAAAGAAGTGCAAATGTCTGATGTTATAAACAATTTACCATTTAAACTTACAAAAGCACAGCTTAGAGTTTTAGAAGATATTAATAATGATATGGAAAATGAAAAGCCAATGAACAGACTTCTTCAAGGAGATGTTGGTTCAGGAAAGACTATCGTATCAATGGTTGCAGCATATAAGGCTGTAAAGAGTGGATATCAAGTAGCAGTCTTAGCTCCAACTATGATTCTAGCTAAACAGCATTTATTAAACTTTAAGAAGATACTAGAACAATATGGTATTGTATGTGAAGCATTAGTTGGAGGAATGACTGCCAAAAAGAAAGAAGAGTTACTTCAAAGAGTAGCTTCTGGAGAAGTAGATATTCTAATTGGAACACATGCATTAATAGAAGAAAATGTTATATTTAAAAACTTAGGATTTGTCGTAACTGATGAACAACATAGATTTGGTGTTAAGCAAAGAGCCAAAATAGTATCAAAAGGAAATAATCCAGATGTACTAGTAATGACAGCTACACCAATACCAAGAACACTAGCTTTAATATTATATGGAGATCTAGACATTTCAATAATAGATGAATTGCCTCCAAATAGAAAAAAAGTAGAAACTTTTGCAGTAACAAAAAGATACGAAGAAAGAGTGAATGAATTCGTAAAAAAAGAAGTTAGAAGTGGTAGACAAGCATACATAGTATGTCCTCTTGTAGAAGAAGGAGAAGATGAAAGCACAGCGAACTTAAAAGCTGTTACAGAATTGTATGAAAAATATAAAAATGACATATTCAAAGACTTTAATGTAGAGTATTTGCATGGAAAAATGAAACCAAAAGAAAAAGATGAAATAATGAATAGGTTTAAAGATGGAGAAATACAAATATTAATTTCAACTACAGTCATAGAAGTTGGTGTGGATGTGCCAAATGCAAGTGTAATGATTATAGAAAATGCTGAAAGATTTGGTCTAGCACAGCTTCATCAATTAAGAGGAAGAGTTGGAAGAGGAGAGTATGCTTCATATTGTATATTAAAATATAATTCGGGCAATGATATCGTAAGACAAAGAATGGAAATAATGACAAAAACAGATAATGGATTTACAATAGCGGAAAAAGACTTACAATTGAGAGGTTCAGGAGAATTCTTTGGTACAAAACAGCATGGAATGCCAGAATTTAAAATAGCCAATCTATTTCATGATATGGAAGCACTAAAAGAAGTACAAGCTCTTGCTACCCAAGTAATAGGGCAAGATCCAAAATTAGAAAAGGAAGAAAATAAACCATTAAAATTACTAGTTAAAGAAAATTTTACTTCAAAAGCAGAATTAACAATTTAGTTTGTTGACTTTAACTATACTAAATGATAAAATATAAACATAATATAGCAAGAAAGAAGGATTGACGAAAGTGAAAACAGAAGTAAAAAAGAAAGTGAAAAATAAAAGACATTTTGATATAAAAAAGAACTTTGGTAGGCTTGTTGCATTAATAGTTTTAATATGTATGTTACTTGCAACATCAGGAACATTAATTTTTTATTTGATGTATTATATTTAATAAAAGGAGATAAATAGTATGTTTGAAAATATATCAAACTTAAGTTTCGATTTTGCAGATTATATAAGTGATTTGAGTTCACATCCTTGGCAAATAGTAACATTTGTTTTAGATATAACAATAGTATTGTTTTTACTTGTTTATTTTATAAAAGTAGCAAAAAAATCAAGAGTTTGGCAATTAATAAAAGGAATAGTATTGCTTATTGTAATTACATTCTTAAGTAATTTGCTAGAATTAAGACTTTTGTATTTTATTCTTACTTCATTTATGACATATGGAGTAATAGCACTTTTAATAATTTTCCAACCAGAATTAAGAAGAGCTCTAGAACAATTAGGTTCAAGTACATTTACTAAAATGTTTGGAATAGATAAAAGTTTAAGAGATAAAACAAAGGAAGATATATACAAAGTAGTAATTGCAGTAGAAGAAATGGCAAAATCAAAAACAGGTGCATTAATTGTATTTGAAAGAGATATAAAAATACAAGATATTATAGAAACTGGTATAAAGTTAGATTCAGAAATATCACCACAAGTATTAGTTAATATATTTGTACCTAAAACTCCTTTACATGATGGAGCAGCAGTAATAAGCAATAATAAAATTACAGCAGCAGCATGTATATTGCCTTTAGCAGATGATAAAGATATTGCAAAAGAATTAGGAACAAGACATAGAGCTGCAATTGGTATTTCAAAAGAATCAGATGCTATTGCAGTTGTTGTATCAGAAGAAACAGGAAAAGTATCAATTGCAAAAGATGGAACATTAATTGCAGATGTAAAAGAAGATGCTTTAAAAAGAATATTAATAAAGAATTTGGTTACTGCTAGATTTGGATCAGAGCAAAAATCGAATAGTATTGCGAAGATGAGAGAAAGAATGGCTGCTAAAAAAGCAAAAAAACAAGAAAATAATGTTATAGATAAATAATAAAAATTCGCCTAAAGTTTATACTTGTTAGGCGAATAAATTTTTAAGAAAAGGATAAAAAATGAGAAATATAAAAATAATTATAGAATATGATGGAAAAGACTTTAATGGATGGCAAAAGCAACCCAACAAATTAAATATTCAGGGAGAAATAGAAAGAGCAATAGAAGAGATAACAGGAGAAAAAGTAGATTTAATTGCATCTGGAAGAACGGATGCTGGAGTGCATGCTCTAGCTCAGGTTGCTAATTTCAAAATAGAAAAAGATATTCCAATAGAGAAAATACCATATGCATTGAATTCAAAGCTAAAAAAATCAATACGAGTTAAAAGTGCAGAAGAAGTAGATGAAAAATTTCATAGTAGATATACTTGTAAAAGAAAAACATATAGGTATGTAATAAATAACTCAGTTCAAGGAACGGCTATTTATAGAAATTTACAATATCATTTTCCAGAAAAATTAGATGAAGAAAAAATGAATAAGGGAATAAAATATTTAATAGGAGAGCATGATTTCAAATCTTTTAAAGCTAGTGGAACTAGTAGTAAAAGTAGTGTAAGAACAATATATGATGCTAAAGTTACAAGAGAAGGCGAAATAGTTACAATAGAGCTTACTGGAAATGGATTTTTATATAATATGGTAAGAATAATATCTGGTACACTTGTAGATGTTGGAATAGGAAAAATAAAACCAGAAGAAGTAAAAGAAATATTAGAGGCAAGAGATAGATTAAAAGCAGGAAGAACTTTACCACCAACAGGATTATACTTAGTAGATGTTAAATATGAAGAATAAATTTGTATTAATTTGTTGTAAATTGTAACATATTTTTACTGTTTACATAAACTATACAAGGGGATAATATGAATTTAATACTTTTTCTATTTATATTTCCAATAGCAGTAATTATATTCTCAATAGCACTTCAAAAGATATTAAAAAATCCCTTTTTAGTATCAGCAATAATATTAGCAGTATTTCTTATTATAACATTTACAGTTTATGGGGTAGGTTTCTTGATAGCAGCTTTTATATATGCAATAATTGCACTAATTACGGCATACATCGTTAGCGTTTTCTGTAGGATATCTAATAGAACTATTGAAATTAATTTCATAGATGATAATGGAAGATGTTGTGGTAATAATTCAAGAACGAGAGAGGGGCAATGTTCATCTTGTAATAATGGAAACACAAGAAGCGGTAACAACAGAAGCGGCTCAAATTGTTGCAATGGCAATAATGGATTTAGCAGAAATTTAGCTTGCTTTAATGAAAATGTTGTAGCATTAAGCAATAGTATAGATGAGCTAGCAGATACTATAAATGCTCAAAATGACGATAGTGACAATTGTCCATGTAATTGTTCAAATAACAACTTACAAAATAGAAGTGGCAACAATTGTAATATTGGATGTGGTACATTACGCAATGGTGACCCTAATACAACTGCTTGTAGAACTTGTGCATGTCAAAGACAATTTAGAAATTGCTTAAGGAGAGTATAAAAACTATTATGATAATGGATAAAGAAGAAAAAATTCCGTTTAAGGATCATCCCTAAACGGAAAATTTATTTTAATTCAACAATAGTTACTCCATAATCTCCTTCACCAAATCCAGCAATTCTGTAGCTTTTAACATATTTAGAAGTTTTTAAGTAGGCATGGATTCCTTCTCGTAATTTTCCAGTTCCTTTACCATGAATTACTCTGACTTGTTTTAAATGAGCCATTGCACAATTATCTAAGTATTTATCCAAAGTATTAACAGCAGTGTCAACATTTTCTCCTAAAAGGTTAATTTCTGAAGAAACATGTTTTGACGCGGAATTATTAATATGAACAGTACTTTTATTTGTCGGTTTACTTGTTTCTTGATTATTTAGCTTTAATAATACACTTAAATCAAGTCTACTATTGGTTTCAGTTTCTTTTAAATTTGAATTTAATCTATCTCTTAATTGATTAGCTCTTTTTAAATTGGAATTATCAATATTATTAAGTTCTTTAATAATACGGTTAGCTTCTTGCTTAGCATCTAATAAAATTTCTCTTGCTTCCTTTTTAGCTTTTTCTATTTTCTTTTCTTCATTTGCTAATCTATCTGAAACTTGATTTTCTAAATTTTTTCTTAGAAGTTCGGCTTGATGTAAATTCTTTTCTTCTTCTTTCTTTAAATTCTCAATTGTAATTCTATCATCATATATTTCTTTCATAAGAGTTTCTATATCCGTATCAGGCTTATTCATTAAAGAATTAGCTCTATCTAAGATATCTGAAGGTAGACCTAGACGTTTACTAATTGCAAAGGCATTACTTTTACCTGGAATTCCAATAAGTAATTTATATGTTGGCTCTAATTTTTCAATATTAAATTCTTGACTGGCATTTTCAAAACCATCATGAGTAATGCAATAATTTTTTATTTCGTGGTAATGAGTTGTTGCAATAGTAATTGCTCCTTTATTATGAAAGTATTCAAGAAGTGCAATTGCAAGATTAGCTCCTTCTATAGGGTCAGTTCCAGAACCAAGCTCATCAACAAGAACTAAGCTCTTAGAAGTAACCTTATCTACAATATTTACGATATTTGTCATATGACTAGAAAATGTACTTAAAGATTCTTCAATACTTTGTTCATCTCCGATATCTGCAAAAATATTATCAAAAACTTTGACCTTACTATTTTCATTAGCTGGAATAAATAATCCAGATTGAGCCATTAAGCATAATAGTCCAACAGTTTTAAGACTAACAGTTTTTCCACCTGTATTTGGTCCAGTTATAACTAAAGTAGAAAAGCTTTTACCAACATAAATATTGTTAGGAACGACCTTATCTTTAGGAATTAAAGGATGTCTTGCTTTTATAAGATTAATTTCATCAGTTAAAAGTGGCATTGTGGCATTCATATTAAGAGCTAATTTGGCTTTGGCTGAAATGAAATCCAACTTACCGATTAAATAAATATTGCTTTCAATTTTATCTACTATAGGAATTAATAAATTAGAAAGTTCTTGCAATATTCTTTCAATTTCCTTATTTTCTTCAACCAACAAATCATTAATTTTATTGTTGATTTCAAATACTGCCATAGGTTCAATGTATACAGTAGAACCACTGCTAGATGTATCATGTATAAATCCTTTAACAACACTTTTATATTCTTCTTTAATAGGAACAACAAATCTGCCCGACCTTATGGTGACAACTGGGTCCATGATATATTTAGAATGTGAAGATGAATGAATAAAAGCATTTAACTTACTTTTTATATCACTCTCTAAACTTTTTCTAGATTGTCTAATAGAAAATAACTTATTAGAAGCTTCATCTGCTATTAAATCTTCAGAAATAATGGCAGAGCTAATTTTATTTTCAATATCTTTGTTAGAATATAAAGCTTCAAAATATGGCTTTAAAGATTCTAAGGCAATGTTACTTTCAACCTTTTTATAATATTCTGAAAGTTCTCTACTAATTCTAAGAATACTACATAAATCTAATAATCCTTTAGCAGTAAGGGTAGAACCACTTTTTAATTTTTTTATCCATAAAGAAAAATCTGAAATTTCAGAGATTGGGAAATTACCATTTATATTAATGGCATTTAAAGCATCTTGAGTTTCATTTAATAGTGATTGAACTTCTAAGGAATTAGAAGAAGGTTTTAAGTTTGAAGCGAGTTTTTTTCCTTCAAAAGTATATGTTAAATTGTTTAATGAATCTCTAATAAAATTAAATTCTAATTTTTCGAACATTTTTTAGTCCTTTCATGTTATTTTGTCAGAATTAATTATACCTTAAAAATCCATTAAAAGCAATTGTTATTGTATAGATATAAACTATCAATTTCTAAAATTTAATATCTTATTTGCTTTGTTATTAAAATCCTCTAGTTTAGAATAGGCTTCTTTTATAGACAATTCGTCTACATTTAATTGACTAAGTTCTAAAAGTAAAGAATCAGTTTCCGAATTGTAAGAAAATTCATCTGGATTGTACACAGTGTTAGAACTTAAATCAATTATCTTTACATTCAAATTATATTTTATCAATAAATGTAAGTATTTATCTAGTGAGCTTATAGGAAAGCCACATTTTACAACATCTGAATTTAGTTGAGTTAATTTCAAATTTAAAATTGAAGATACAAGTCTAGCATCATTATCAAGTAAAATGTAAAATATACCTGATTTAAATAATAGAATAGTATCTTTATCTGTTTTTTCATAGATAAATATGAGTTATATAATTTGCTCATGATATTTCCTTCTTGGTAAAAATTAGCATATTGCATTATACATTATTAAAAAATATATTACAATAGATTTGTCAAAATATGTCAAAAAATGTCGACGATTTTGTACTTGAAATTTTATTCTTATTATTGAAATTTAAAAGCAAATATGGTAATATATGGATAATATGAATTTCAATCAAAATATTTAATTCAGATAAATTTTTTTCAATAAAATTTAAAATCTTAACATTTCTAAAATTTTCCCTCTTAATATAGAAAGTAAAGGTAATTAAAT
>CALXVF010000012.1 GCA_944391895.1 uncultured Clostridia bacterium | reverse complement strand
ACAAATCTTCTTTAGGAGGTAAAAATGGAGGACAATTTAAAATTATATCAGGATATATCAAGCCGTACAGATGGAGATATTTATATAGGTGTAGTAGGTCCTGTAAGAACTGGTAAATCTACATTTATTAAAAACTTTATGGATTTATTAGTAATACCTAATATAGATAACTCTTACAAAAGAGAAAGAGCTTTAGATGAATTGCCACAAAGTGCTTCTGGTAGAACAATTATGACTACCGAACCAAAATTTGTGCCAAATGAAGCTGTCGAAATTACTTTAGATGGAAATATAAAATTCAAAGCTAGACTAGTAGATTGCGTTGGTTATTTAGTTAATAATGCTATTGGTTATTTAGAAGACAACATTCCTAGAATGGTAAAAACCCCATGGTCTGACGAAGAAATGCCTTTTGGTGAAGCTGCTGAAATAGGAACAAAAAAAGTAATTCAAGATCATTCAACAATAGGAATATTAGTAACTACTGATGGTAGCTTTTCTGGAATATCTAGAGATGACTATATTCTAGCTGAAGAACGAGTTGTTAGAGAATTAAAAGAACTAAATAAACCATTTGTTATCGTTTTAAATACAGTAGCTCCTTATTCAGATTATTCTAGAGATTTAGCAAATTCATTAGAAGAAAAATATGATTGCCCAGTAATTCCTACTGACTGCTCTAATCTATCATTGTATGATATTAATGAAATATTTAGTAAAGTCTTGTATGAATTCCCTATTGAAAGAATTAATATTACATATCCTAAATGGGTAGATGGATTAGAAGATTCTCACTGGTTAAGAAAAGAATTAAACTTAGAAATAAAACAAACTTTTTCAGGAATTTCTGTAATTAAGCAAGCAAATTTTGCAGTTGCTAACTTGCAAAATACTGAAATTATACAATCTACATCTATAAAAGAAATAAATCTAGGTAATGGAAATATAACTGTAGAAATAAATTTAAAAGAAGACCTATTCTACAAAGTTCTAACAGAAGTTTCAGGGCAGAATATCAATAACGAATTTGACCTATTCTCAGCATTTTATAATTTCTCGAAAATCAAGTGCGAATACGATAGAATCGCTCCAGCATTAGAAGAAGTCAAAGCTAAAGGATATGGCATAATTACACCATCAATGGACGATTTAATACTTGATGAACCAGAAATGGTAAAACAAGGTTCTAAATTTGGAATTAAATTAAAAGCAAAAGCACCTAGTATTCATATGATATTAACAGATGTAGAAACAGAGGTGTCTCCTATCGTAGGAAGCGAAAAGCAATCTGAAGAACTAGTTAAATATTTGCTTGAAGAATTTGAAAGTGACCCTAAAAAAATATGGGAATCAAATATATTTGGAAAGAGCTTACATGAACTTGTAAATGAAGGCTTACAAAATAAACTTGAAAAAATGCCTGAAGACGCTCAAATGAAATTGCAAGAAACATTAGAAAGAATTGTAAATGAAGGTGGCGGAGGATTAATCTGCATCATACTTTAACTTTTCAACCAATGGGGACGCCTCTTTTTGGTCGAACCTCGACCAAAAGGGACACCCTTAAGGTACATAAATCTTGTAAAAAATAGACCCATACTATAAAATATAGGTCTATTTTCCTGTTATTTTCATATATTTTTTACATTTTTCTCTAAATTTCTACAAAATAATACTTTTTTCCCTCTGTCCCCATTGGTCGGACTTCGACCAAAAAGAGGCGTCCCTTTTGGTCGAGTTTTATTACTTAATTATTATGACTTTTTTTATCTTAAATTCAAAATCATTTATTTTTTCGAAGATATTTATTTCCTCTCTTTTTACTTTTTCTCCTTTTTCCTCTTTTTTATCTGCTTTATACATTTTACCTTCTTCATACTCTTTATAGTTTTCATAGTCTTCGGCATTTACATTAATTTTCATTAATACTTTTGTTGATACGTCCATTCCAATAGGTAATGTATTATTTTGATTTTCGAAGAATATTATATTACTATAATACAAAATATTAGTATTTTCATCTACTGGCACTTTTAAAAGTTTTACAGGTTCTTCAGATTCGTCTAATAGTTTTATTGGATTTATTTCTCCAATTATAACTTTTTCTCTGTCATCCCAATTATCTACATTTTCATTTTTAAATTCCACTACATCATCTAATCTAGCGTATACAGGCATTTGAGTAATTGATGTTATTTTTTTGAATGCTACATTTAATATTTTTATACATTTATGTATAGTTTCTCTAAATTCTTTGACAGTCGTTTTTTTATTTATATTCAGTATTGTTATTTCATTTCTTTCTACTTCTCTATGTTCTCTATTTTTTAAAGTTTTTACATTTCTATAATCTTTTAATAATTCTTCTAAATCGCTATGTCCATTATCTGTCTTATCTCCTTTTTCTATTTTTGATTTTAATTTTTTTAGAACTCTTTCTAGCACTTCATTATTTTCTGGATAGTTAATTGCGTCTATGCAAAATTGTGCAGCATATATAATATCCATTTCGTTTCTGGTTAGCTTTTGTCTTTGTATGCTATCTACCTTTGTTCCTAGAATTTCTAAATCTTGTTCTAAATCAAATGTTCCTAATATTTTATTTTTTATATCCTTACCTTTATTAATATTGCCTGTTTCTAAGGCTGGAAGTGCATCTTTATTTGTGAATTTCCAGAATTCGAAAATACTTTTTTTGTGTTCTTCTATTTCTGCTATATATTCACTAGCATTTTTTATTTTTCTTGCTAAGTTTTCCTTTTTTAATTGTAATTCTCGAATATCTGCTCTTAAGTCTCTTGCTTTACTTTCTACGCCATTCATCTCCATTGATATATTAATTAATTCTTTAATTGTATATGAGCAGGCTACTCCAATTTCTATTTCTTCGTTTTTATCGTCATCTTCTTTTTCAATCTTTACATCAATTTTTGGAACTGTAAATTTTTTCACCTTAAAGAAATATGATATCTTCTTAAAAAAGCTATTTTTACATTCTAAGAACATCGCAATTTGCTTCTCTTGCATAACATATATATTATTTTGCTCTTTTACATATTCTTTTAATTCTCCTAAAATCTTTCGATTTTTTTCTATTTCCTTATTTAATTTACTGATTTTCTCTTTTTTTATTTCTGTCTGTCTATCTATAAATGTTGTTAGATTGCTTACGTTTATGATTTCTCCATCATATTTTAGTTCTAATTCCCCTTTTTCATTTACATATGGTTCAAATGTATATTGATAATTTGTTTCTGTTGTTAAAATGAACATTGCTTTTAATAGCATATGAAATTTTTTGGCTTTATCTTCAGATTCATATATATTTCTAAAAAAGCTTTCGAAGATTCCATTTATCTTTGTTTTTCCTGTAATGTATAATTTTTTGTTACAAACTTCATAAATTTCTGGCCATTCATTTGTAAAAAGCCAAATATAATTTTCTATATCATTTATTTCTTCTTTTGATAAGATATTTTCTGAATAATCCAATTTATTTATAGGAACAAATATCTTTGTGTCCGCTTTTTCCAATTTTTTCTTTATTATATAAAATAATACTGATGTTTCTCCTTCATTTGCTGGAAACAGCATAAAGTATTTATTATCTTCCGCTGAATAGTAAATTTGCCATAAATAGTTTTTACTGTATTTAACTAACTCTGGTATATTATTATTCAATTTTTCTTGAAGTTCTTCTAATTCCTTTATTTCTTTGGCTGTTGCTAAATCTAATATATCCATGAATATTTTTCTTGTTTTTTGGTCATCAGCTCTTAAATATTCCTCTAAAGTTTTTGCATATTTATATCTTTCTTTTAGCTCAACAGTTCTATCTAATGGTGTAATAAGTATTTCTAAGTCATGTACTGAAATATAGTCATAAACTTTATATGTATTTGAACCGCTGTAATTCTGCATATGAATAGAAGATTTGCTTTCTAATTCTTCTGGTAAATTTTCTAAATCTAATCCTACATATTCCAATACATCATTTCTCATCTACTTACCTTCTCCTTTCAAATTTTTGTATGACTTCTTCTGGTGTATATTTTTTTATTTCGTCTTTTCCATATCTTATAACTGAAATTTCATTGTTATTATATTCTTTTTTTCCGATTAATACAATATATGGTATTTTGAAAAACTTTGCTCTTTCTAGTTTTTCTTCAACTGTTTTATTTGAAACATCTACTTCCGCTCTAACTCTTCTTTCTCTTAGTTTTTCTTTCATATCATTTGCATAATCTATATATTCATCGTATTCCGAAATAATTTTACACTGTACTGGTGCAATCCATGTTGGAAATTCTCCTTGATATTTTTCAATCAATATCGCTAGCATGCTTTCATAGCTTCCTAAATCCTGTCTATGAATATATAGTGGGAATTTTTCTAATCCATCTTTATCTGTGTATTTTAAGTCAAATCTATGTGTAATTTCAAAATCTATTTCGATTTTTGCTAAAAGTTTACTATTATAAAAAACTTGTATACTTGGTCCATACATTTTTGCATTGTCATTTTCAACAAATTCTATATTTTTTTCTTTAAGAACTTTTTTCATTAAAGAAACACATGTATCCCATTCTTTGATTGTTCCTATATATTCCTCTTTTACTTTATCATTCCAATTAGAAATTCTATACTCTACAGCCAGTCCTAATTTTTCCATAAAAAAGTTTTCTATCTCCACAGATTCTTTAAGAACCTGTTCCAATTGTTCTACAGTAGCAAATATACTTGCATCAGAAAACGAGTATTGTCTCATACATGTAAGTCCTCTAATTTTACTTGTAGGCTCGTCCCTAAATACTGTAGAAGTTTCACTATACTTAACCGGCAATTCCTTATAACTATGCTGTTTTGTCGCGTACATACTACAGTGGAAAGGTCTTACATATGGTCTAAGAACTATTGCATTTTCTTCATCTTCCGCTTCTATCTTAAATATTTCATCTTTTTCTAACTCCCACCTATCCTCTATCATATATATTTCTGCTCTTGAGGCACTAGGAGTCCTAACTATCATATATCCCCTTTTTTCTTCTTCATCTTCTACCAAATCTCTTAAGATTTTTATCATCTTTGCTCCATTTGGTAAAATTATAGGAAATCCTTTTCCTATATAATCAATTGTTGTATATATTTCCAATTCTTTACCTAATTTACTATATTCCATTATTCCTCCTTAGTTTTCTACATTATACCATTTACCTAAAATAAAAAACAGTATTTTTTTAAAATACTGTTTTTTTATTAAAGTTTGTGTTATCAGATACAACTTATTTATATTCTTCAACCTCTTTTTCAATTTGATTTAAGAACTCTTCTACTTTAATTTGTCCTAAATCTCCTTGTTTTCTATCCCTTACAGATACAGCGTTGTTTTCAATTTCTTTATCTCCAACAATTAACATGTATGGGACTTTAGATAATTGAGCTTCTCTGATTTTATATCCAGTTTTTTCATTTCTATCATCAACTTCAACTCTTATACCTAATTCCATTAATTTTTCTTGAACTTGTTTAGCATATTCTACATGGCTGTCTGTAATAGGTAAGATTTTTACTTGAACTGGTGATAACCATACTGGGAAAGCACCTTTTGTTTCTTCGATTAAGAATGCCATGAATCTATCAAGAGAACCTAAGATTGCTCTATGAATAACTACAGGTCTATGTTCTTTTCCGTCTTCTCCTATATATGTTAATTCAAATCTCTCTGGAAGAGCAAAGTCTAGCTGACATGTAGAAATTGTAACATCATGACCAATTGCTGATTTTATTTGTATGTCTAATTTTGGTCCATAGAAAGCCGCTTCTCCTTCTGCTTCGTAAAAGTTTATATTAAGCTCTGTTAATATTTGTCTTAATTGGCTTTCTGCTGTTTCCCACATTTCGTCATTGTCTATATATTTTACTTTGTCGTTTTTATCTCTTAAAGATAATCTAAATCTGTAATCTTTAAATCCAAAATCTTTATATACTTCTAGTATTAATTTTACAACTCTTCCTACTTCATCTTTTATTTGTTCTGGAGTTACAAAAAGGTGTGCATCGTTTTGGCACATTTCACGTACTCTCTCAATTCCACATACGCTACCACTTGCTTCATATCTAAAGTCATGAGCAAGTTCTCCTATTCTAATTGGTAAATCCTTATATGAATGAAGCGAATTTTTATAAATTAGCATATGATGTGGACAGTTCATTGGTCTTAATACCATTTCCTCTGTATCCATTTTCATAATTGGGAACATATCATCTTTGTAATGGTCCCAGTGTCCACTAATTTTATATAATTCTGTATTAGCTAAAGATGGTGTATAAACATGATGGTATCCTAATTTTATTTCTTTATCTTGGATATATCTTTCTAGCAATCTTCTAACTGTTGCTCCATCTGGTAGATACATAGGCAATCCTGAACCTACTAGTTTATGAGTCATAAATAAATTTAAATCTTTTCCTATTTTTCTATGATCTCTTTGTCTAGCTTCTTCAAGCATTTGCAAATGTTCTTCTAACATACTTGCTTTAGGGAAAGATATTCCATAAAGTCTTTGTAACATTTTATTATGCTCATCACCTCTCCAGTATGCTCCTGAATTTGCTAGTATTTTTATTGATTTTACTTTTCCAGTACTCATTAAATGTGGTCCTGCACAAAGGTCTGTAAAATCTCCTTGTTTATAAAAAGATATTTCTTCTCCTTCTGGTAATTCATTAATTAATTCTTGCTTATATGGTTGGTCTTTCATTAGATTTAAAGCTTCTTTTTTTGGAAGTGAGAATCTTTCTATAGGTAAATCTTCTTTTATAATTTTTTTTTTTTCTTTTTCTATTTTTTCTTTATCTTCATCTGAGAAGTTATTAGTAACATCAAAATCATAATAGAATCCATCATCAATTGAAGGTCCTATAGCAAATTTAGTATCTGGGAATAATCTTTTTACAGCTTGTGCCATAATATGTGATGTTGTATGCCAATAAGCTTTCTTTCCGTCTAAGTCATTTTCAAAAGTTAAAATTTCAACTTCACAATCTTCATTTAATTCATGTCTTAAGTCTTCTACTTTTCCATTAACTTTTCCACAAGTTGCAACTCTTGCTAATCCTTCACTAATTAGTTTTGCTAGCTCTAATATACTAATTCCTTTTTCTACTTCTTTAATAGAGCCATCTTTTAATGTAATTTTTATCATATTAACCTTCCTTTCTATGTTCTAGGAAACCAAAATCCCCAGAACATAATTAAATTATGCTCTGGGGTACTTTATAGCACGGTTCCACCCGGATATTTTACTTCATTATAGGTTATAACGCACCAAACGTCTAGCTTATTCACTAGAAGCATGAAGAGGTAGTTTTTCAAATATGTTTTCTTAAACTAGCTTTCAGCCTACGACTAGTTCTCTCTTTAAGTAACCTTTATTTTACTTTTTCTCTTACTCGCTTTTTAATATATATTTATTATATCACGAAAAAATAATATGTCAACCATTATTTTATTTTTCACTTGAAATCTTAAATATTAATATTCCACTAGAATAAGGAGCTATATCGTATTCTTGGTAAAAGATTATAATATATCCATCTTGAAGATAATAGTTATCTACGTTAAAATATTGGATTGTCAAACAGCAATAATTTTCAAAATATATATTATTTCCATTAGCTATGTCCTGCCCAATAAAATTATTTATATCAGTTACTATTTTAGATACATAGTTCTCATCGTTTACAAAAAAGTTCTTTAATGGTACTATCTTTCCTATTCTAAAGTCCCATGTTTGAGATGTCCTTTTGTATTTCCATGAGCGCCACCTCTATAAATATAATCATCTATATATAAACTTACCATTTGTTCTGTATTATATGTTATTTCAAAAGTTGAATACACTTCATATACCATTATTTGATAACCATTTTTCTTGTTGTATTCATATGTTTCTTTTGCTTCCTTAAATAATTCTCCCTCACTTATACTTTTCAACATTCTTGCTTTTTGGTAATTATATGCATTAAATTTCTTTATTCCTTCTATCCACTTTTCTTCAATAATTTGTGGATATTCTATGGTATATTTTAATATTATTTGCCCATCATATTTCACTTCTTTTTCAAATACTTCTTTTTTTATTCGCATCAAAAAACCTCCTAAATATTTTTCTAGGAGGTTTATTTTATTATCTTTTAATAATTCCACAAGCGATTTTCTCCCCTGAATTTCCAGAAGGTTGACTTGTAAAATCATCTGGCATACTATGAATTACAACAGTTCTTCCTATAATTTCTTTTAGAGTAAATCTATCTGTTAAGAAATTCATATATGCATAGCCTTTATTTTCGAATAAAGGAGGTAAATCTCCCGCATGATGAGGATGATTACAATTTCCCGGATTATAATGTGCTAACGTATCTGCAAATTCATCTTTGTCATTTCCACAGCATGAAGTTCCTTCGTGAATATGGAATCCAAAGATTCTTTTATTACATTTACCAATGGTTGTAGGTAAATTATATATTTTTGCAGTTATCAATACTCCTTTTGAAGTTTGTCTAAAGTTCACTATTCCCTTTATTCTAGGATATTTACTACCTCCTTTTACTTCTGCTTTTGCTATGTCAAGTAACATAAAAACCTCCTTATATATTATATTAATAAGGCATTCTTTTGTTACAAATCGTTCTATTACTATTTGGGAAAATATATATTTTTTGACCCACTCTTAAATTATTTGGTTCTAGCGCTAAATTTGTATTCATTATCATTTCAACAGTTGTATTATACTTTTTAGCTAAACTATATAAGGTGTCTCCTGGCTGAATGACATGTTCTATAGAACTTAATTCCCACATAAACTTCACCCCTTATATATAATATTGTTTTTATTTTAATTATGTATACAGAATTAAGTTATTACTTTTTAACTTTATAATCAAACTTTAAGCTCCTTGTTAGTAGTCATAGGAAAAGCCTTGCCAGAAAGCTCTGACAAGGCTAGGCATTATAAGAACAAAATCACAGATATTTAGTTGTTAATGTTTTAATGAGTCCATACGGTCCGACTCTAAATACATACCTCCTATCAAGGATTCCAACATCTTTTGTGTCGACCTCATTAACAATTCTTTTGGCTAAAATTTCTTTTTTAGAATTTTCACCATGTGTTACCAGAACCAATTTAAGATTACTAAATTGCTTAAGAAATTCGACTATTTCATCTGCTTTAGCATGTGCGGAAAACTCATTTGTATATTCTACTTTTGCGGCTTTTTTCACTCTTAACCCGCTTATCTCAACAATCTCTCCTATTGGAGTGCTTTTTAGTTTTCCTCCAAGAGTACCAGGCGCTGTATAACCGGTAAAATGAATAAGTGAATTTGGTCTTCTTATATATTCAGGAATATATAATTGAGCTGGCCCATAACTTCCCATGCCTGATGTGGTAAGAATAATTTGAGAATCCGTACTTCTTAAAACAGGCTCTCTAGTAGACTTATCCACAAATGTAAAATTTTGTGGTAAAAAGTTTCTCATACTTTCCTTAATATGCAAAGAACCTTTCAAGAAAAGATTTGTATACTTAATTCCCAATTTTCCATCGAATCTAATTGGAATTTCAGGACTAAGTACTCCTTTGTTTTGAAACTCCTGCATTTTGTAAAGTATCTCTTGACTACGCCCTAGTGAAAACACTGGAATAATTGCTGTTCCACCTTCCGATACGCACCTTGTAATGTTTTCTTCAAAACATTCATGCATTTCAGAAGAGTTCATGTCTCCATATGTGGCCTCTGTGACCACAGTAAGATTCATGTCTTTAACAAGCCTATCCAGTTCGTACAAATCCAAGAACATATTCTTGTTATTATAGTCTCCCATGAAGAATATGTTTATGTCTTCATATCCCGGATAACTTATTTGTACTAACACCATAGCAGCTCCAACAAGATGTCCGTTTTCATAAAATGTTAATCTTACATTATTATTTGGATATTCTATTTTCCGAATCTTGCATCCTACCACTTTTTCTATTGCATGTTCAACATCCAATTCCGAATAAAGTGGACTTGTATGATTCCGTTTTGCCACATCCTTTAATACCTTGCACGAATCTGTCAAAGCATAAGGTAGTAAAACTTGTGTATCTTCACTTGTATAAACTTTTCCCTGAAATCCTTTCTTAAACATGAATGGAATTCTTCCTGTGTGATCCACATGATTGTGTGTGACAATTGTAAAAGCAATTTTTTCCGCTGAGAAAGTTAATTTTTGGTTCAACTCATAGCCTGCTTCTTCTTGACATAAACCACAGTCTACAACAAATTTCATAGTTTCATCATTTGGAAATTTTACAACAACCAAATGGCAAGAAGGTGTAACTTCATTGCACTGTGTGCTTATATCCGCATAGAATTGTTCTCTTGAGCCCATAAAAATTCCTCCAGACAATATATCATCTAGTTTGTGTATGTGCTTGCAATTAAATTATATTGCCTTTTTCGCTAAAATACAAGCTTTTTTTACAATTTATATAAAGTTTTTCCGCTTTTTATCGTTTCTAAGACCTTTATATTTCTTATTTTGTCAATTTCTGTTTTTAAAGGGTCTTTATCTAACACAACTAAGTCAGCTATTTTTCCTTTCTTAATACTACCTTTCTCATTTTCTTCAAAATATTGATATGCAGCATTTATTGTCACACCTTTTAATGCTTGGATTACACTTATACACTCATCTTTCCCTAGAAATTTTCCTTCTTTAGTTTGTCTCTTTACTGCACACCATATTGTTTCTAACATATTAGGCTCAATTATTGGAGAATCTTGATGCAAAGTATATATCATATCATTATTTATAGCTGTTTTTACTGGACTAATCTTAGAAGCTCTAACTAACCCAAAGTTTTTTATGTGTGTGTCTCCCCAATAGTATACATGTGCAACAAAAAATGATGGTATAAGCCCTAATTTCTTTGCTTTTTCTAATTCTGCATTAGTTATTAACTGAGCATGAATTATTACTGGTCTTATTTTTTCTACATTTCCAACCTTTTCACATATATCTATAAATTCTTCTGCTGCAGCATCTCCATTACAATGTGCTAATATTTGAAGATTATTTTCTTTAGCATATTTAATATTTTTTTCAATATCCTCTGCTTTCATATTTGGATAGCCTTTATATTCTTTTTCTCCAACGTATGGCGTTTTCATCCAAGCAGTTCTTCCTTGTGGTGAGCCATCTAGTATCATCTTTAATCCATCTATTTTAAAATGCTCATTATATTCTTTATATGATTTTGGGAACTCATTTTTAAACTCTTCTATGCTAGCATAGTCTGGATATCCAACTACATCTACTTTTAATTTTTTTGATGCAATTAGTGCTTTATATAATGGGAGTAATTCTTTTGACATATACCCTTCTTGCAATGTTGTAATGCCATAAGATAAATATTTATTTTGCGCTTTTTCATATCCCTCGAGCAGTTTATCTATGCTTGGCATTGGAACCATTTTTAAGTATTTTACAAAAGCAAGTTCCTCCATATATCCCGTAGGAGATTCATTTTCCTTCTCAATAACGCCACCTTCTATTTGTGGAGTTGTATTATTAACACCAAGTAGTTCTAATGCCATTGTATTAAATGTTCCAACATGTCCTGATTGATGTTGCATAACCACAGGATTATTTGGCACAAAGCTATCTAAAAAATCTTTTTTAGGATGTTTTTGTTCCTTTAAATTGTTATGATCATATTCACTTGCAATTAACCATTCATTTTCTTTAATGTTATTTTCTTTTATATATTTTAAAATCCTATCTTTTATTTCTTCGAAAGATTTACAATTATTTAGTGAAACTTGTAGATAAGAATTTGCTACTGCTGAAAAATGACTATGTGGATCAATAAAAGCTGGCAAAATAGTCTTTTTCTTCATATCTATTATTTCAGTATTTTCATCTTTCTTTTCTAGTATTTTTTCATTTGTTCCAACATCTTTTATTATTCCATCCTCTATCAAAATAGCTTCACTATATAAATTATCTTCCATCGTTATTACATTAGCATTAAATAAAATTTTTCTCATAAGTTTCCTCCTTATGCATATATTACCCTAATATTCTTTTTTCTATAACATCTCCATTTATATCTTTTAAATAAATTTCATTATCTTTCCAAAGAATATAGCTATGTTTTGTATTTTCTTTTGGAATAGAAATAGAACCTGGATTTAAAAATAATATTCCATCTTGTTTTTTTATAAATCCTGTATGAAAATGTCCATATACTAGTACATCTATATTTTTCTTTGGCAAATTATTTATATTATATTTATGACCATGTGTGAACATTACAACTTGATTTTCTATTACTAATTCAAGTTCTTCTTGCATTGGAAATTCTGATATCATTTCATCTACTTCTGCATCACAATTTCCTTTAACACATAAAATTATATCTTTTAATGAATTAAATACTTCGCATACATGCATTGGATTATATCCTTCTGGTAATTGATTTCGTGGTCCATGATAATATAAATCCCCTAATAGAATTAGATTATCTGGCTTTTCTTCTTCAACTAATTTTTTTATTTTATCTGCATAAAAACCTGACCCATGTATATCTGATACAATTATATATTTCACTTTTTTCCTCCTTTATAAAACAATAACGGACTGATTCATATAAAATTAAATTTCAGCCCGCCCCTTATTATATTTATCTTGATGTAGAACCAAATCCTCCTGTTCTTTCTCCTTCTGCACTATCATCATCAGTTACTAAATATTTTTGGAAGATTCCCTGTCCTATTCTTTCTCCTTTTTCTATTTTTACATCTTCTGCTTTAAAGTTCCATACTGCAAACATAATATGACCATCATTATCTTCATTTCCATAATAGTCTTTATCTATGATTCCTACGCTATTTGCTAAAACTAAACCTTTTTTCTTTGGATTAGAACTTCTATTATATAAACATAGCATTTCATCTTCTTGCATATATGCTTTAATTCCTGTTTTTATAAGTGTTGGTGCCATTCCTGGCTTAAAGCTTGGAATTACTGTATCTTCTGCTGCTTCAAAATCATATCCAGCCGCATATTTTGTTGTTCTTTTTGGAAGGTTTATATTTTTATCTTCCCATCCTTTTGCTATTTCAAATCCTCTTTGTTTGCTCATATTTTGTTCCTCTTTTCTCTTTAAAATTTACAAGATAATTTTAAAACATATAAACTTATATGTCAATTATTGCATAAAATATTATAGGAAGGTTAAATTATGCTAACAACTTTAAATAAATTATGTTTAAATCAGAAAGGTATTGTAAAGAAAATAAATTGTGATGAAAAAATCACTAGAAGATTATATGATTTAGGTCTACTTGAAAATACTAAAATCTTTCCTATATTTTCAAGCCCATTTGGTGATCCAATAGCATATGAATTTAGAGGTAATATAATTGCTATTAGAAATGATGATGCTAGTAATATTTTGATAGAAATATAGGATAAAGAGGAAATAAGTCCTCTTTATTCTATGTTTATTTTTTTAGTTCTTTTTCTGCTTCTTTATAATCTGGCATATATTTTTCTACCATTGCCCAGAAATTTTTAGAATGATTCATATATTTTAAATGACAAACTTCATGTAAAACAACATATTCAATTGCTTTTCTACTATACATCATTAAATTTTGATTTATTGTGATTTTTTTATTTGAAGAGCAACTTCCCCATACAGATTTTGTTTTCTTTATTCTATATTCTTCTGGTGCTAATCCTACCATCTTTCTTGTTTTTTCCATTGCTGCTTCAACTTCTCTTTCTGCAATCATATAATACATTTTGTCTATCATCTTTTTTATTTGTTCTGTATTATCTTCATCAGCATATCTAAGTGGTAGTATTATTACAATTTTTCCGTTTTCTACATTTAAAATTGCATTATTTATATCTTTATAATATATATTTAAGAAATAATTTTCTCCTAATATTTGAAATTTTTCTCCATCAGCATAATCTTTTGCTTTTCTTGGAGATGTTTGATATTCTTCTAATTTTTGCATTATCCATTGTCTTTTGCTTTCTACTACATCCTGAATTTGGGAACTAGTAACATACCATGGAGCTTTTATTACTACTTCGCCATTTTGTATTGTTATATAAAAATTCTTAACTCTTGCCTTATTTACTGTATATGCAATTGTTTTATTTTCATATTTTATTTCTTTCATACTAGTTCCTCCTTCAAGACTAAATTTAGGGTTGGTTGTTTGGTTATTTGTTCTTTGAACTTCTGTTCGATTTTAATTTTACTATTTTATTTTTTAATTGTCAATAGTTTTTT
>CALXVF010000011.1 GCA_944391895.1 uncultured Clostridia bacterium | reverse complement strand
GGTGTTGCCTTTCCTGCTGGAATTTGTAATTTAATGATAACCTCTTTTGCTTCTTCTTTCTTATTTCCTGCCATGTTCTTGCACCTCCTTTGGTTTGTATATCAAAAATAATTTATAAGAAAAGTTGCTTCGCTCATGTCACGAGCTTTGCTCGGACAAACTAATGTAACTTTGTCTTGCAATAACAAAATCTACAATTTTTTATTGTAAAAGAATTAGTCAAACTAATTCGTTTTAACTATTTAACTTTCTCTACTTCTGAGAAATCTAATTCTACTGGAGTTTCTCTTCCAAACATTGAAACTAGAACTTTTACTTTGTGCTTATCCTTATTAATTTCTATAACATTTCCTATGAAATCAGTAAAAGGCCCATTTATGACTTTTACTTGGTCATTTACTTCATAGTCCACATTAATAGATTGAATATCAAAGCCCATTTTTCTAATTTCGCTTTCTGTTAGTGGAATAGGGTCTGTTCCTGAACCAACAAATCCAGTAACACCTCTTGTATTTCTAACAATATACCAAGTTTGCTCTGTTACAATCATTTTTATTAAAACATATCCAGGAAAAACTTTTTTTAGATTTGTTTTTCTTTGTCCTTCTTTTATTTCGATTTGTTCTTCCATAGGTACAACTATATCGAAAAAGAATTCTTGTAACTCTCTATTTTTTATTGTTTTTTCCAAGTCTGTTTTAACTTTATTTTCATATCCAGAATATGTATGAACAACATACCATCTTGGTTCTAAATCATAATCTTTTTGAGACATAATTTAGCCTCCCTTTTTGTTATTTATTCTACGCTATTTTCAGTTTCTACTAAATTTGTTTCAGTAGTATTTGCATCCTCTGATGTTTCGTTTGTTTCATTTACAGTATTTTCGTCTACTGTATTGTCAACTGTTTCGTTTACTGTTATGCTATTTTGTAATTTTTTAACTTGTTCTACTTCAAATTTAGTTAAATAATCAAAAGCTAAATCCAACACTAATATAATTGCTGATATAACTAATACCATAACAATTACTACTGCTGTATTTGAGAAAAGGTCTTTTCCTTTTGGCCAAGTAACTTTTTTTAATTCTGCTTTAAACTCTTTAAACCAGCTTTTTTTATTAGATTTATCTTTCTTATTATTTTTTGAAACTTTTTCTTTGTTTTTATCTTGTTTTTTGGCGTCCTTCTTTGTTGTTTTTTCTTCTTTTACTTCCTTATTAGAAGCATCTTCCACAACTTTGTTTTCTTGTACTTCTTCTGTTGTTTTAATTTCTTTGTTTTCTACTTTCTTTTTGCTAGCAGATTGCTTCTTTTTATTATTTTTAGGCATTTCTATTCCCCCTCAAAAAGGCTTATTTTGTTTCTTTATGCATTGTGTGTTTCTTGCAGAATTTGCAATATTTTTTTAATTCTAATCTTTCTGCATCATTTTTCTTATTTTTATCTGTAACATATGTTCTATTATGGCACTCTGTGCACTCTAATGTTATATGTTCTCTTGCTCCTTTTGCAGCCATTTTATACACCTCCAGCTTAACTCTTTATATCGTTATCTAATAACTTTTACTAGCGTATGCAATTAATACCTACATACGCTAGATTATTTTATCACATTATTGAAGTAATGTCAACATTTTTAGAAAATTTACTATTATGTAAATTATCTAAAAATTCTAATAGAATTCAATACTGTAAGTAATGTTATTCCTGTATCTGCTGCTACTGCAAGCCAAACCGGAGCTATACCTACTATTCCTAAAACTAGAACAATTAGTTTTGCAAGTAATGAAATAGATATATTCTCATTCACTATTTTTAGTGTTTTTCTTGCTATTTGTATAACTTTAGGTAATGTATTTATATTATTTGAAATCAATATACTATCTGCTGCTGTTCCAGCAATATCCGTTCCAGCTCCCATTGCAATTCCAAAGTCTGCTGTAGCAAGTACAGGGCTATCATTTATTCCATCACCTATGAATATAACCTTATTATTTTCTTTTATATTCTTCACTTCTTTTACTTTTCCATCTGGAAGCAGGTCAGACTCAAATTCTATGTTACCACATTCCTTTGCTATTTTTTCTGCATTTTTCTTGTTATCCCCTGTAAGCATTACCAATTTTTTAAATCCTAATCCTTTTAAATCTTCTATAGTTTTTGCTATACCTCTTCTAATATCTTCTTCTAAAATTATTTGACCTAAAATACTTCCTTCTTCCACAATAATAATGGCATTTTCTATAATATCTTTTTTATCATATTCCACATTCATTTTATCCAAAAGCTTTTGATTTCCAATTAGAATTTCATTACCATTTATTATTCCATAAATTCCAAGTCCTGCTATTTCCTTTTGGTCTGTACTATCTAATTGTTTTATCTTATTCGCTTCTCCATATCTTGTAATTGCTAATGAAATAGGATGATTTGAATTTTTTTCTAAAGCATATGCATATTCCATTATTTTTCTATCGTCTACCTTTTTGTTAGCAATAATCTCCTTTACTTTCATTTTTCCTGTGGTAATTGTTCCAGTTTTATCAAAAGCAATTGCAGTAGATTTGGCTAAATCTTCTATATGTTTTGAACCTTTTATTAGCATTCCTTTTTTTGAAATTGCTCCTATACATGAGAAATATGCAAGTGGAATTGATATAACAATACTGCAAGGACATGAAGCTACTAAAAATACTAATGCTCTATATAACCAAGTCACAAAATCCTGTCCTAATAATGCTGGAACAATCGCTAGAATTACTGCAATTACTATAACTGTTGGAGTATAAATTTTTGAGAACTTTGTTATATATTCTTCTTTTTTAGCTTTATTATTAGTTGCTTCATATACTAAATCTACTATTTTAGAAATAGCTGAATCAGCATAGTCTCTAACTGCAACACATGTTATTACGCCATTTAGATTTACTGAACCGGATAAGATTTCTTCTCCTTCGTTTACAGCTCTCGGTTCACTTTCCCCTGTTAAGCTAGATGTATCAAGAGAAGTTTCACCTTCTATAATTTTACAATCTGCTGGTACTATTTCTCCTACTTTAACTAATATTTTATCTCCTTTTTTTATTGTATCTGCATTTATTTTTGCGATTTTTCCATTCTCATTAATGATATTTGCTGTTTTTACTTGGACTTCTGCAATTCCTCTAATATTTTTATTAGTTCTTTCAATAGCTTTATCTTCTATGAATTCTCCTAATTTAAACAATAGAACAATTGCTACACTTTCAGGATATTCTCCTATTATAAATGCTGCAATGATTGCTATTGTCATTAGTGTATCTTCTTCAAAATTTAAATGAAATATATTTTTTATTCCTTGTATAATTAAATCATATCCAGATAAAATTACTGCTACTAAATATATAATTAATCTATAGTTTTCAAATAACGGAATAAATCCTATTAAAAACAACACTATACTAATAATATAAAATACTACCTGCTTTTTGTTCTTGCTTTCTTCCATCTTTTCCTCCTAATGTTCCTTTTTTTCTTCTTTTATATGAGCAATTGCCATACGAAGTATTGCATCAATATGCTCATCTTCTAGTGTGTAATATACTTGTTTTCCTTCTTTTCTGTATTTTACAAGTTTTGAATTTCTTAGTGTTTGCAACTGATGTGAAACTGTGGATTGATTTAGTTTTAATAATTCACACAAATCACAAACGCATAGTTCTTCATTTAGTAGACTACATATAATTCTAAGCCTTGTTTCATCTGCAAATACCTTAAACATCTCCGCTAAACTTCTATTCATTTCTAAAGAAATTTCTTTCTTTTTTGCTTCGTACAATTCGTTCTCATGTATTTTTTTCTCTTCACAGATATATTCTTTATCCATATTTCCTCCTTTATATTAATATATGCACATTTGTTCATATACTATACCTATTTTTTATTTTTGTCAATTATATTGTATAATTAAAAAAAAAAAAATAAAGAACTATGTATTCACATAGTTCGCATGATTTTAAGTACCAATTTAAATTTCATTATTTATATTTTACATTTATTCTGTTCCTTCATTAATAATACGTTTTATTAATTCATGTTGTTCATGCACATTAGATACACAAGGTATTTTTATACCATTGCTAAATCTAAATTTAATTCTATTATTATATTTCTCATGCATTTCATTACTATTAATAGCATCTGTAAAGTTAATTAAAATTCTTATTGTTCCAATGCCAAATAATCTTTCGAAAACATTCTGTGTCATAATGATTTCTCTTATATTTTCATATTTTATCACTCTTGACTTATTGTAAAGTCCATCTTTATATTCTAATTTTGTAGCATAAAAATTATATTCTGTATTTTCATATTGCGCTTCTTCTAACATCATTTTTGCTGCTGCAATTAACATTATTGCAAGTGGGTATAAATACCACGGCATATACATATAAGCAATAATCATACCAAAAGCTAGCACGTAAATAGTTGCTTTAAACGTATTAGCTAAAACTTTATATAGTAAATTAAAATCTGACTTTAGCTGTGCTTTTATTCTATTATCTTCAAAAAATTCTTTTCTCTTTCCGTGATATCCTATCATAGCCACACATATGACAGAATCTCGCTGTATTACTTATTTCTGTACCACAATTTCTACAAAACATACATTTCTCCATTAAACATTTATAATTTTCTTTATTTTAAGATATATTTCATCCAGATTTTCTATATCTGGTATAAACATACCATGATAGTATATATCTGCTGTACTACAATATAAGTGTATCATTCCTATATTAGGAAATTTTCGCGTAGAACTTTTAGCAACTTCTGTAATAAATTTATATTTTAATTCTTTTTCAAAATGATTCCAATATTCATCCTTGCATACTAATCTATCATTATAAAAAATATATACACAATTTTCATATTCTTTTTTCGTCATATAAGTCCTAACTATAACATATATAATCATCAACAAAGGTATTGCTATCGATATTGCTAAAAATCTTACTCCAACTAAATTCCAACCATCTTTTATACACAACATTATTATTATTATTCCCATTGCCATTGCTGGGCTGGTAAATAATAATACGAATATTAATCTTGGCCAAAATACTTTGTTAAACTTAAAAGTCGATTTTACTTCTAGTAAAATTTCATTATTATATCTATCATTCCTATACTTATTGTTGATATTACTAATTTGATTATCATTCATATCATAACCACACATAGGGCAAAATCTTGCAGCATCTGGTAATTTATTTCCACATCTTTCACAAAACATATTTATTTCCACCTTTTATGCATTTTATTATACTATTTCATCTTTTATTTTTCGATTTTATAAAAACAGAAAAAGTTATTGCTCAATAACCAATTCATTGCAATAACTTTTTCTTGATAATCATTTTTGTAATATTATTTTAATTGTTTTGCAACTTCTTCAGCAAAGTTTTCTTCTTTCTTTTCGATTCCTTCACCTTTTTCGAATCTTGCAAATCTATTGATTTTTGCTCCTTTTGAAGATACTAAGTTACCAACTTTTTGGCTTGGGTCTTTTACAAATTCTTGGTCTAATAAACAAATTTCTCCATAGAATTTTCCAAGTCTTCCAGCAACTATTTTCTCTGCAACAGCTTCTGGTCTTCCTTCATTAATAACTTGAGCTTTTAATATTTCTTTTTCTTTATTAACTCTTTCTTCTGGAACATCAGCTTCAGATAAGAATTCTGGTTTAGCAGCTGCTATATGCATACATACATCTTTTGCTAATGTATCATCTGCATTTTCCATATCTACTAATACACCAATTTTTCCATCTCCATGGATATAGCTTGATACTTTTCCTTCAGTTTCAAATCTAGTAAATCTTCTTATTGACATATTTTCTCCAATAGTAGCTACATTATTTGTTAGAACTTCTTGAACTGTAAGTGTATCATTTGAAATAGATTTTTGTGCTAATAATTCTTCTACATTTGCCGGGTTATTTACAGCAACTTGCTTTGCAACATCTTTAACAAAAGATTGGAAGTCTGCATTTTTAGCAACGAAGTCTGTTTCTGCATTAACTTCAACAATAGCTCCTACTTTTCCGTCTTCTGAAATATATGTTTCAACTAATCCTTCTGCTGCTATTCTATCAGATTTCTTAGCTGCTTTCATAATTCCTCTTTCACGTAATAATTCGATTGCTTTTTCTTCGTCTCCATTAGTTTCTGTTAAAACTTTTTTGCAGTCCATCATACCTGCACCTGTTTTTTCTCTTAACTCTTTTACTTGAGCTGCAGTAATCATATAAAATTCCTCCCTTTCATTAAAATTAATTATTTTCTTCTGTGCTAGCAACAATTTCTTCCATGCTCATTTCTTCGCTTTCCTCAATTGGTTGCTCGTCATCAGATTCTAATATTTCTCCTTGTTTTCCTTCTATTACGGCATTTGCTAATACATCTGTAACTAATTTTACAGCACGTATTGCATCGTCATTTCCTGGTATTACATAGTCAACATCATTTGGATCACAGTTTGTATCTACTAATCCAACGATTGGTAATCCTAATTTTCTAGCTTCTTTTATTGCTATATGTTCTTTCTTTGGATCTACTACAAATAGAACATCTGGAATTTCATTCATTTCTTTAATTCCACCTAAGTTCTTTTCTAGTTTTTCCATTTCTTTCTTTAAAAGAATTACTTCTTTTTTAGGTAGAACATCAAATGTTCCATCTTCTTGCATTGTTTCTAATTCTTTTAATCTTTCAATTCTTTTTCTGATAGTTTTGAAGTTTGTTAATGTTCCTCCTAACCATCTTTCATTTACATAGAACATTCCACTTTTTTCAGCTGCTTCTTTTACACAGTCTTGAGCTTGTTTCTTTGTTCCTACAAATAGAATTGTTTTTCCTTCTTCAGCTTGCTCTTTTATGAAAGCATAAGCCTCATCTAATTTTTTTGATGTCTTTTGTAAATCGATGATGTGGATACCATTTCTAGCTTGGAATATATATTCAGCCATTCTTGGGTCCCATCTTCTTGTTTGATGTCCGAAATGAACACCTGCTTCTAGTAATTGTTTCATTGCAACTACTGCCATTTTTAATTCCTCCTTTTAGTTTTTTAATCCTCCACAAATTTCTTCATTTAAAATTACCTTTATGGCACTATTTTAAACTCAATTTGTGTGTGTATTTTTCAACAGCATATATTATATCAGAAAAAAAGCCTTTTGACAAGGCTTTTTTAGAGATTTTATTGGCTTTAAGCAAAAATATCCCAATCCTTATTATTATCATCTATTTGTCTAATGTCTACTATTATATTTTTTGTCCCATTTAGTAGTTCAAGTACTTCATTATTTTTAAATTTTTTTATAAGTTTTTTATGATTTTCGAATTTAAGTAGATCTGACTTTGTTCCATATATAATTCCAAGTACTCCTGTATAATAGTCCCAAATATAGTAATTGACATCATTATTTATAAGTTTTTTGAAAGCATCTCTGTAATAAACCAAGTATTTATTTAATTTACTACATTTATTAATATATTTAAAATTTTTGTATGAATAGTTTTCTTTATTTTTCTTCTTTTCTATTGTATCATAGTATTCCTCATATAATCCATCAATATTAGGCAATATTTCTCTTAATAGTTTATACATTATAATTATATGGATATAAGATTTCATACTTCCGCCATACGTAGCATATTTCCTTTCTAAGCTTTCTACACTACTTTCTGTCTTTGATGCCATAAGTTCTTCAACATTTTTTTCTCCCCATTCTTTTTTGACTATATCAAAAAGATGATTAATATGACTATACATACTTATCATAAACATTTTTATAGTCAATTTTTCTAAAGCTGGATTTTTATATCTATTGTCAAGAATGGAGTTTAAACATCTAACTACTTCTGCAGATATCATATCATATTTATTATCTACATCTTTTAAATATTCATCTATATAATGTTCAAAATATTCATAATAATAGCCACAACTATACCACAGTATTTTTTCTTTATCGTTATAATATTTTAAAGTTTTATATAGTATTTTGTATCCTTCCTTTATATAGTTTAATCTTTCATCATTGTTTTCCATGCAAGCATTAATTTTTTCAAATACCCAATACAATGCTACTGTCATGTCTGTATTAATATTTGATCTTCCGTTGTTTTCATTTACCAATAATGTTCCATATTTTATAATATACTCCATTAATGTTTTTATTTTATCTTCTTGCAATTTTTTTGCCATATTTGCAACTTCATAAGTTAATATTATAAATGCTTGTTTTGTTATTTTACTATTATATTCATATTTTTCTATGTATTTATCCATAATTTCAGTATATAATGATGGCATATAGATTACATTTTCTTTTAGTAAAAATACCTCTGCTTCACTGGTTAGTTCATGGTCTTTTCCATAAATTTCTTCAAATCTATTAATTATATTCTTTAAAATCTCAAGCGCTTTTGCTCTTATTTTAGGATTATCTACCAAAACTACTCCAGAATTATTTATTCCTCCTAAATAATCTCTTGTAACTTTATAGAATCCGTTAATTATATCTGTATCAAGTGTTTCATTAATTATATATTGTACTGAATATATGTAATTAATAATTATTTCTTTTTCTTCTTCATTTCTATTAAAATAACATGCATTAAATATGCATTTTATCATATTCATTGTAATAAATTCTGGATGTTTCTCTAGCAGATTAATACCTTCTTTAAGCCTTGTAACATTATGACTTTTTGCAATTCCTATTGTATCAAATAGTGTTTTTACATATAATTTGTTTTTTTCACCATCATATTCATCTAATAGCTTATTCATTAGTTTTACGTTTTCTATAAATTTAACAAATGCATGCCCACATAAGAGTAATGTTCTAATATAATAAATATTATTTTTTTCGAATTCTTTTTCTACAATTTCAGTTAAATTTTTATATTGGTCTATAAAGTCTATTGACATATTACAATTTTCAATAAATCTTTTTATGTGATAAATATTTTGTGTCATATTATAATTATTAATAACATCTACAAGTTCTAAACTTTTAAATCCTTGCAATATTTTAAATTCTTCCGTGCTACTATACTCAAACTTACTTCTTAAATAATCCTCTATATCTGGAATTGTTATTTTTTCATCATATTTTTTTTCATACTCTTCAATTTTACTAATTAAGAATTTTGCTTTATCAATAAATTCTGTTTCACTACTTGTTTTTGTAATTTCTTTTGATAAATTTAAAATTATATTTTTAAAGTTTTTCTTAGAATTATAGTTATCTATTTTTACTGTTTTTTCTTCTTTTTCTTGTTTTTTATCCTCTAAAACAATTTCCTCTATTTCTTTATCTATATAATTTTCTAATATCTTAAAATACTTATTTCTTAGCAGTTCACTTGTATTTGCAACAATTATATCCTTAAAAGACGAGTTAATTGAATATACATCGCCTTCTTTTTGAACAAATGAAAAGTCTTTTACTTTTTCATATAACGAATGTGAAAAAGTTCCTAATATTGATTTCGATATTTCTTCAATATTGTCATCTTTCCAATTTGGTAAAAAAGCTAACATTGTTGCAAAATCCTTTTCAGCATCATTCATATATATTAAATATCTTTTTTGAAGTTCTGTAGTGTCTTTTCCGAAATCATCAATTGTTGGCACTTTATTTTGATTTACTAAAGAAGTATATGTATCCACACACATATCTAAGTATTTTGGTGCTCCATGAGTTAAATCATATATATCACTAATTAATTTTTCATCTATTATTCCCGCTTTATTTAAGAAGTATTTTGTATCTGTCAAAGATAAGTTTCCAAGCAAATGTTGGTCAATTGAATCCTTCCAATCTTTATCATTCTCTTCCCATTTTAATTTCTCTCTGCCAGCAATTACCCATATTGTATTAGGTATATTTAATATTAATCCATTATCTCCTCGTAAAAATAGGTCTTTATCTAAGGCGTTTCTATTTTCTAATTCATTGACTAATTTTTCATATGTATCTATAAAAAATACAAATGGATATTCCGATTTTTCTACATTATTTTTTAAATCTAACGCGAAATAGTATGGAAGATTATCATAAATTTCTGCTGCTTCCATATTATCTATATTTCCAAGTTGAGTTTTTAATTTATTGTTTTCAAGTCTATTTTGCAAAATATTTTTTGCTTTATCTGAATAATATATTACTTTAGTAATTGTACCTATAAGTGGTATTTCTGTTATAACATCTTTCAAAAAAGATAATTCATTATTTTCATCAAATATACTAGATAATTCTGGCTTTGTTGCATTCTTTCCCATTTTTACTTCATATGTATATGATACTAAGTCAAAAAGTGGAAATGTAAAATTATATTTTCCTTTTAAATTTCCTTCGACATACCTTAGTATTTCTAATATATCATTATTATAATTGTCTAATCTTTCAAAGTCTAAAAATGCATATTTTGCATCTGCATATTTTTCTTTTATCTCATCCACTAATTTCCTTAATAAAGTAGATTTTCCTATTCCTCCCATTCCATAATAGGTAATTACGCTTATCTTATTATTGTTATCATTCTTTTTCTCTTCATATTTTTCCCAGAATACTTTTCTAGGCTCTGCTCTGTCTGTAAATTCTTTTATTGCTTTCCATTCAGTTTGATTGTTATCACTATTTATAAATTTGGGCATAGCTTTTTCTCCTCTCATAAACTTCAGATATATTCTCAGACTTAATTATTAGAATCTTTTACTTTTTCTGAACCAATACTTCCTTTTTCACTAAATCTATTTTGATACTTTTCTAGCACCTTCAGTAATGCTTTTTCTAAATCCAAGTCCAAAGAATTTGCAATACATATTAGCGAAAAAAATGTATCTCCAAGCTCCAATTCTAGATTATCTGTTTTTTGAAATTCTTCCTTTCCATAATTAGATCCCTTTAATAGTTCTTTTCCCACTTCTCCAACTTCTGAAGTTAAGTCCAAATATCTAAGTTCTGGTGATATCTCTAAGTTATGCTTTTCTACTAATTCATAAACTAACTTTTGCAAAGATTTCATATTTTCCATGTTACTCCCCCGCTTATCATAAATTTATTTTTTATTTTTTATTACCTTTTGAGCTGTGTCGTTCGCAGCTTTTTTGACCTTTTCAACTGTTTCTTTTATTGTACTAAATTTTGGAAATGCTTCTATAAGTCTATTTCCTCTCCAAGTTTTTCTCAAAATTTCTTTTACTTTCTCTGTTATTTCGTTTGTATTATCTTTTCGATTTTCTTTTGATACATTTTTTACTGCTTTCGTTACCTTAGAAATTACATTAAAAGATAAAATAATATCTACAATTAATACAACTAAAAGAATAATACTAATTATTGTCACAATATTTTCTGGTATTTTATTTAATAAATTATAAAAGAAAGGATTTAAAATATAAATTATTGCTAATCCTAATAATCCGAATGGTATCATTGTTTCTAAACATATTCTTCCATTTATATTAAATTTATAGTTACTATAATCCCACCATCTAGCATGAAATAGTTTTTCCATTACCCAACTTGTAAAGTATTCTAATATTCCACATAATATAACGGCTAAACAAAATACAATAATCCAATTATCTTTATAACTTGTTAATGCTAGTGTAATAATTACAGCTCCACATCCGTATATAGGGCATATTGGTCCTATTAAAAATCCTCTATCTACTAATTTCTTTTCTTCAATTGAACAAACGGTTATTTCCATTATCCACCCTAAAAATGAATAGATTATAAAAAGTAAAAAATATATTGATAAATTTTCCATTGCTACTCCTTAATTTTTTTTTTACTTTTTTATTATACAATAAACGACAATATTTTTCAATTTTCTTTTAAAAATAAAAGTAAATCATAAAAGGTCTTAAAGTAAATACTAAAAGACCTTTTTTGTTGAGTATTAAAATTATTTATACTTCCTATTTTTCAGTGCCACAAAATAAAGTAACGCGGAACGAACCGTAGAAGTAGGCACCGCCATCGTTGTTGTTGCGGTAACCTGCTGAAATGCTAGAAGCATTGTTGGTGAAACTGCCTCCCCTACTGCTAATAGGATAGTTCGTGTCAAAGTTAGACTCAGTGGTTCTTTTGTTTGCGTTTCCTCTGTTTCTCCTATATTTGCATAACTAAATGTTATATCCTTATAATTTCCTTCTTCGTCTTCTATTACTATTCCATCCTCTACTTTTGTTGCTGAATCTTTTGCTAGATGAAATCCTCCTGGTATTCTTACTTCATTTTCTAAATCATCTTTTATTGTTGTATCTTCCTCAAATACATATCCTTTTTCTATTGCTTCTCCTATACTAAATCTTGTTCCCGTTATTTCTCCTATTGTTACTCCTTTTTTATATAATTAGCTATTAAACTTGAATTCTCATTTCCAGTGGCTAAATATTCGTTTTTATTTATTTCATTTTGGATAATTACATTTCGAATTATTATTGTACTTATTAATGTTATTATTAAGACTATCGCTATTAATATTATTAATTTAATTTTTTTTATTTACTTTCTTAATTTTGCCTTTCTTTTACATATTATATTATTTTTTCTATATGTAGTTCATCATTTACTGCTACTACTATATAGCTATTTAAATTTTTTAGTTCTTTTATTTCTTCAAAATTCATATATTCTTTTATTTGTTTTTTAGCTTCTTCTTGTTTTTCTTTTAATCTATCATTATCTTCTTTTTTTAAATACTTAAATTCTATCATTATTCCTTTATAGTTTTTACTTATATCTCTTGGTATTAATAATATGTCTGGGTATTTTCTTTGTACTTCCATTTCTGATTTTACTCTATACATTTTTAAGTTCATTACTATACAATAGAATATTAATTTTACATATTTCTCATCGAATTTTATATAATCTCTATTTGATAGATTTTTTAGGTATTTTCCTAATAATTCAATTGCCTTATCTATTTTTCCTTCTAATGCTAACTCTCTTGCTATTTCTGTATAGTTTTCCCCTATATCTACTTTTGTTTCATCTCTCAGGATTCTTAAAAAGTAGTCTGAATATATTTCTTTCATTACATTGTTGGGTATTTTTAGTATTGGATACCCTACTTCTTCCCCATCTATTGTTAGATACCCTAAGTAAAATAGCATTGATACTAAATCTGTTTCTGTGAATTCTATTGCTGGATTGAACTTCTCTCTTATTTCACTTACTATTCCTTCTCCTGATACTGTTTTTTCTATTACTTTTTCTCGTTCTTCTCCTTTGCATAAGTCTAGCATTTTTCCTAGCTTGCTGTAATCACTTGCTATATTTACGTCTATTAGCTTTGTTGGTATTTCTTTGAATCTTGTATATTCATTCAAAAAGTATAGGCACATATTTGAATTATACATCTTCTCTTTTCCATATACTGCAAATTTATATCCATCATAATTTTCTTTCATTATTGGTAATAGTTTTCCTTGTTCTTCTTCTGTTATTCCCTGCCTTGTCATAAGCTCTTTCAATTCATTAACTGTAAATCCCATCATTTCATTAAAATCTCTATCTTGAGTTTTATCTGAGCTTATGTTAAATCCGGATGTTAAACTATCTAGTGTTATTGGCGCTACTCCTGTTATGAATATTCTATCTACTACACTTTCTGTTCCCTCTTTTAATATTTCATACCATTTTCGTACTTTCCCATTTTTCGATACTAAGCTTTTGAATTGATTTGTGTTAAAACCTAATAGTTCGTTTGCAAAATGGTCATATTCATCTATTATTACATATATTTTTTCACCCAATTTTTGGTTTTTAAAAGCTACTATAAGGCTACTTAATAACCCTTCTGCCGTTAATTCTGGATTTATATAAAAATCCAAATTATATTTAGTTATAAAATCATATACTGCTATCGATACTTTTTCTTTAAATGCGTTTATTGTACTCTCTTCATTTTTTGTATCTATTCCTGAAAAATTAAATTTTAATATATAGTAACTATTTTTTAATTTTGTAGGATTTTTTCCTATATATGTTTCTCCAAATAATGATTGAAATTTTTCTTCTTTTTTTATGTCATAATAGTTTTCTAATGTGCTTGTAAACAGTGTTTTTCCAAATTTTCTTGGTCTTAAATACATTATATATGGTTCTGCTAACTTTTCTATTTTTTCTATATACATTGTTTTATCTATATAGTCATAATCGTTTTCCATTAATCTTTCATAATCACTTATTCCATATGGCAACTTTTTCATGTTCTCACTTCCTTTTTATAGTTACATTTTACTATACCATTTAAGAAATAGCAATAAGTTTTATTATATTTCATTATATGTATTACTTCTAATTATTATATTGCATAATTTTTACATACTCATTAATTTCATCTTTTAATTTTATGTCAATGATTTGTGAAAATGTCCCAAAATTTTTTAAACATTAGCCCTAAAAAATTTAGTTTTTAGGGCTAAATTTT
>CALXVF010000010.1 GCA_944391895.1 uncultured Clostridia bacterium | reverse complement strand
AATACTGGCATTGAAATATTTTTTACTCCATGCTTTTTAAATTTTTCATCTGCATATTTTTGTATATTTTCCCATATTGCATATCCATATGGACGAATTGTTATAAATCCTTTTACATCTGTATAATCTGCTAATTCTGATTTTAATACTATATCTGTATACCATTTAGCACAGTCTTCTTCTATATTAGTTATTTCTTTTACAAAATTTTTATTATCACTCATTATTTTCTCCTCCATCTTTTTTTGTTTGCTCATCTTTCTCACTCGGCTCTAGTGCCTCTAAATCTTTTTCTTCTAAAATTTCATCATTTTCTAATTCATCTATTACAATTTGTCTATTACTATCTAATTTATATTTTGGTAATTTAGGCAAATCTTTCAAACTGTTTAGTCCAAAAGTTCTTAAAAATTCTTCTGTTACTTTATATGTCATGGGCTTTCCGGGCAGATCTGCCTTTCCGGCTTGTTCTATAAATCCATATTCTAATAATCTATATAAAGATGCTGAAGAGTCAACTCCTCTTATTGCATCAATATCTGATTTTGTTGCTCTCGGATTATATGCTATAATACTTAATACTTCTAATGATGCTTGAGAAATTGTAGGTTTTACTTGCTTGCTTAATAAAGGATATAAATATTCATGATACTCTTTTTTTGAAGATAGCTGATACCCATCTTCTATTCTTACAATTTCTATACCTCTATTTTCTTTTGCATATTCTTCTTGCATTAAGTTAATTGTTTCTATTATTTTATCCGATGTCTGTTCAAGAATTGCCATTAATTCTCTTATTTTAACAACTCTTCCAGCAGCATATAAAATTGCCTCTATTACTCCTTGTAATTTTTCTTGTTCCATCTTATTTATTCCTTCTTTTGCTAAAATATGTATATATTATATCATCTATACCTATTTCTGGTCAATATATCTTGATTTATCTATCTTTTTATGCTATATTAATCTTGGTAAAAATTAGAATATTAATAGGTGGTGATTGTATGTACGAAGAAGAAAATAATGAAAAGAGAAAAAAAATTGAAATTGTTCAAGGTACATCTAAGGATTTGAATATCTCTGAGGTTAAAGATAATTTGACTTTTGAAAAACCTGAAGAGAATAAAAAGGAAAATATTATTATTCCAGAAAATCAAGAAGAAAATTAACATACTTATTAAGCAAAAAAATAATATATGGTTTTCAATTCCCGGCATTAGGACACGCCGTACGGCTCACTTTCGCTCCCCTTGAATTCTAAACCATATATTATTTTATATACGAAATTCGGTTATGTTTTATAATAAATTTGAAGTTTCGCGCAGTTCGGAGGGCTTTATGTCCGACAGCAAGAAACAAAAAATCTTTGAATATACATTTTTAACACTATTAATTAAATTTCTGTTGCACCAATTATTCCTGCATCATTTTTTAATTTTGCTGGCAACAATCTCACTTTAGTATCTTTGTTAAAGATTCTATCTTTTAATTTCTCATCTAGTATAGGTAAGAATATGTCTTCATAGTATGAAAAACTACCTCCAAATGCTATAGCTTCAGGTTCAAATATATTTATTATATTTGCTATTCCTATACTTACATTTTCTAAATATTCATCTACAAATTTTTTTACTTTTTCTTTTTCTATATTTTTTCTAATATAATTTTGTACTTCTTCTGCTTCTGTGTTTGCTTCTAAATTTAGTTCTTTTATTGCTCTTGCTTTAAATCTTTTCATTGATGCATATGTTTCAAAACAGCCTTTTTTTCCACAATTACATGAATTACCGTTCTTCTCAATTATCATATGTCCAAATTCGAATCCTGGATTTTGTTTTGGTTCTAACAATTCACCATTTAAAAACACTGCACTTCCAACTCCAGTTCCTAAACATAAAAATATACAATCATTATATTTCTTTAGTGAGCCGTATTGTTTTTCTGCAATTCCTGCACATTTTCCATCATTTTTAATTTTTACAACAGTATTGTATTTTTCTTCAAGCACCTTTCCTATATCAAATTCTTTTATGTTTAAGTTTACTAGATTTCTAATTCTACTTCCTTTAGGACTTCCCGGTACTGATATTCCTATTTTTGAAATATCTCCTATTGTATAATCATGTTCTTCTAATAGAGTCTTAATTTCATTATCTATAATATTCATTATTAAGTTTTCTGTTCTTTTCTCTTCTTTAATTTCATTTATGTCTATATCTCGTGTTTCTTTTGCTATCAAATTTCCGTTTTTTTCTACTATTCCACAAGCTATGTGACTTCCACCAATATCTATTCCAATTTTCATACTAGCTCTCCTTTATTCTATTAAAAATTTTGATTCATCGCTCTTACCTAATTTATATATTTGTATATTCAAGATTTTGCAGCTTCGCGCAGTTTGGAGGACTTTATGTCCGACAGCAAGAAACAAAAAATCTTTGAATGTACAATTGATATTTCAATAAAAAAAGAGCAATATGCATTGCCCTTTTTTAAAATCCTGCTGCTGATAATAGGAATGTACCCATGTATACTTGAATACAAGGAACAAGTACAACTATTGTTATAAAGATAATTACAACACCAATTATTGAATATAAAATTTGTGGTAATATCTTTACTATTCTATCTAGTATTTGATCTATATCCATTTCCATATATTCTACTAATTTTTCCATCATAGTAGGTAAATCTGTCTGCATACCTATTTTTAACATTTCTGTTATCATAGGCTCTGCTAATCCTGATTTTTCAAATGGGTCTACCCAAGAATCACCAACAATTATATTATTGATAGCTGTTTCTATTATAGAAAGCATAACTAGGTTCTTAACAACGTTTTTGCTGATTTCTAAAGCCTCTTGTATTCTCATACCATTTTTTAGGTTTAAAACCATGGCTTTTGTTAATCTTGAAAAGTCTATAGCAAAAATTAATTTACCAAACACAGGCATTTTATATTTAAAGTAATCCCACTTATATTTGCCTCGTGGCGTTTTTATATATAATGCTATTCCTCCAATTATAGCTGCTATAATTAATGTAGGTATTAACCAGTTTTCCTGTATTTTTCTTAAGAAGTTTGAAAATGCTATTGTATATGAAGGTAATTGGTCTGTTGAACCTACTTGATCAAATACATCTTGAATTATTGGTACAATATACATACTTCCTAGGAATAAGATAACAGTTAATATTACGAATTGTGCTATATTAGGAATTAATATTTTCTTTAATTTTTTAGTTAATTCTGTAGAACTATCTAGGTATTCTACTGCTTGTCTAAGTGATTCTTCTAGTGATCCTGAAAGCTCACCAACTTTTATTAAGTTTATATATATATATGGAAATATATCTGAATAATATTCCATTGTTGTATACATATAATCTCCGGCTTCAACACCAGCTAGTGTATCTTCTAATATACCTTTTAATGTTATATTTTCTGTTGATTGAATGATGGTAGACAATGCATGAACGTTGTTAAATCCAGCTTTTTTTAACAAGTATAGATTTTGTGTAAATATAACTATATCTCTTTCAGTTACTTTTTCGGTTCTTGAAAGTGTCATATTAATTTTCTCTATTGTTGAAAATTTTCGACCTGTTTTTTCCCTTCCTACTTGAGCATTTGCAATTTGCATTATTTCATCAATATTTGTTTCATTTCTTTTTATTCCTGTTCTTTTATATTTACCAAAGCTAACTTGGGTAACATCAATTGGCATTAATCCATTTTCTTTTAATTTTTTTATAAGATTTTGTTTACTTTTATCCTGAACTCTATTTTTTACTAAAACACCATTTTCATCAACTGCTCTATATATATACTCAGGCATATTCTACCTCCTTCCCATGAAATGTTTAAAATCTATTTCTTTGTTCTTCTTCCTCTTTTTTGATTTTCAATTGTGTAATAGTTCTATTTAATACTTCTATATTCTTTTCTTCTATTTGTGCTTTTGCTTGGTCTAGTGTTATTATATCATCTGTAAATAATTTTGCAAGAGAATTTATTAAACCAATACTTCCATTGTTTGATGAACTTTGTATAGCATCTTCTATTTCTGCTACACTTAGTTTATCTTTTCTAATTAATCCTGCTACAACATTATCTACAACCATTACTTCAGGAACTAATGATAGTGTTCCTCTTTTGTTTTTTATTAACCTTTGTGACACAACAAGTTTTAATAATGAAGCAATTAAATATTTTATTTGTGATTGATCTCCTACTTCATAGAAATTTATCATTCTGTCTATAGTTTCTGCACATGATTTTGTATGAAGTGTTCCTATAACTAAGTGTCCTGATTCTGCTGTTTCTATTGCTGCATCCATTGTTTCTCTATCTCTTATCTCTCCTATGATTAGAATATCGCAATCTTCTCTTAATGAATTTTTTGTACCTATACTATATGCTGGAACATCTCCTCCAACACCAACTTCTTTTTGTACAATTATTGATTTTTTACATTTATGTTTATATTCTACTGGGCTTTCAAGTGTAAGTATTTTCTTGTTTTCGTTTTCATTAATATAATTAATTAATGCATTTAATGTTGTTGATTTACCAGAATTTGTTTTACCAGTAACTAGTATTAGACCTTGTTGTTGATGAGTCATTCTTCTTACTATATCTGGAACTCCAAGTTCTTCATATGTTGGTAATTCATTTCTAATTAATCTAGTTGTTATAACTGGAAGTCCACTTGAATAGGAAATATTTACTCTTAAACGTATATCTTCAAAAACTGCTGATGTATCTAATACTTTATATTCTCTAAAAAATTTATCTTTATCCAAATTTCCTTTTAAGAAATAATCATATACATCTAATATATCTTCTTTTGATATATTTTCATATTCATCTAATTCAACCAAGTCTCTGTTTATTCTTAGTGTAGGCTTTATTCCCGGAATAAAGTGTGCATCAGATGCACCAATCTGTTTTGCTTTTGATAAAATTGCATTAACATCTATCATCTTATTTCCTCCTAATAAAATAACAATTTACTATTTAGCTCTTCTAATGTAGTAGTTCCTTCTACAACTTTTCTTAGTCCATCCACTATTAAAGGTTTATAACCCTCTCTATAAGCTTCTTCTCTTATTTCTAATGTTGGGGCATCTTTTGCAATAAGTTCTTTGATATTATCAGTAATTAGTAGTGTTTCAAATATAGCAATTCGCTCATAATAGCCACTGTTATTACATTTTTCGCAACCAACTGCATCATATGTTTTTGCATTGTCTAAATTAAATTCTACACCGTATTTATTACCTATTTTTGTTATTATTTCTTTTTCTTGCTCTGTGAATTCTCTCTCTCTTCTACAATTTGTACACAGTTTTCTAACTAATCTTTGTGATATTGATGTTGCAAGAGTACTTGATATATCGTAATTAGAAATATTCATTTTTCTTAATCTTGAAACTACTTCTATTGCATTTAATGTGTGTATTGTAGATAGTACATAATGACCTGTTTGTCCAGCTTGCATAGCTATTTCTGCTGTTTCTTGGTCTCTTATTTCCCCAACTAGTATGATATCTGGGTCCTGTCTTAAAACTGTTCTTAAAGAACCTGCAAATGTTGTTTTTGGATCTATTTCAATTTGGTTTAATCCAGGAATCCTTATTTCTACTGGATCTTCAATTGTTGTTATATTTATTTCTGGTTTGTCTAAATAATCTATAACACTGTAAAGAGTTGTTGTTTTTCCTTCTCCTGTTGGTGCTGCTATAACAGTTATACTATTTCTTTTATCAAAGGCATCTTTTAAAAGTTTAGGATCCCTTGGATATCCTAAGTCAAATAATCCTTTTATTGTTGTGTCTTTTTTTAGTAATCTTAAAACAAATTTTTCTCCATTTATATTTTTTTGTGAAGATACACGAATGTTATAGTCTGGATACATTATTATTCTACCATCTTGTGGTTCTTGCTTTTCTTGATGCATATTTGAAATGGCTTTTAATCTACCAATTATTTGAACTTGTTTTTCTTTATCTACTTTTGCTACTGTTAATAGTTTTCCATCTATTCTATATCTTACTCTAATTTCTTTTTCTAATGGCTCTATATGAATATCACTGGCTCTTTTTGCCATACCTGTTCTTATTATGTTATCAACAATACTTGTTCCTGTTGCTTCTGTATCTATAGTTTCAGTTGAAATATTTGAAATGGAAGACAATACTTCTTCAATGTTTGATTTAAAAGTTATATATCTTTCCATTACTAAACCTTTATTAAGCATAAGTAATCTTACTGTTTCAACTTGTTGTTTATTACTTATATCTGAGAAGCACACTTTTATAATTCCATCTTGAACTTCAAATGGCACTACATTTGCTTCTTTTGCAATATCTAAAGAAATATATCTTGTAACATCAATTTTTACATCTGTTTCTGTTAAATAAAATACTTTTTCTCCTAATATTTCTCCCATTGCATCTAGTAATACTCTAGGATTAGCCAATTTTAAATCATTTAAAATATCTCCTAATTTTTCCTTGGTATGTGTTTTTTGATATTCTAAAGCTTCTCTAATATCTTCTTGCTTTACTATTCCTCTTCTTACTAATTCAATTCCTAAAGGCTGTCTTTGATTTGTAGCCATATAAATCTCCTTTCAAATTACCAATATTTTAATACATAATTAATTTTTTGCTCGTAATTTGTTTCATCTTTTGCCCCAATTTTTATTCTTATTTCTATATACTTTTTATTACTTGTTGCATCTTCTATTTGCATTGCATCTAAATCTTGTATATTTTTAGCTATCTTCTGCATATTTTTATAAATTGTTTTTTCTTCTTTTATATATCTATAGGTATCTCCATCTTCGAAAGCAATTTGTAAAACATTTTTTCCATCATTGCTCATTAATTGTTTTATTTCTGCTTGCTTATTTGTTTTTACATCTTCAATAAAATACATATTAAATTTATTGAATTCACTCACATCCACACTATCGTCATTTATATATTCTAAATTTGAATAAATATAAGTGCTTAGTGCCGCTAGTAATCCTATGATAATGCTAAAAAATATTACATATATAACTAAAATTGCGAGTGTTATACCTTTTTCAGACTTCATTTTTTCACCTACTCTTTTACTTTTATTTTATTTACTTCTATTTCTCTGTCTTGTCCATCAAAATTATATCTTATGTTTACATTTATTCTTTTTACAATATCTTGAGCTTCTGGATGAGAATCTATATATTTTTCTTGAGTTAATGTAAGGGTATATTTGTCTAGTGGTAGTCCTGTTTTTGCAATTATTAAATTTGTATATTCTTGCAAATTTTCTATTTCTCCATATTCCCTCATATCAATATCTTCACATATTTGAATTATATATCCCATTGCGTTTTCATGTATTTTTATGATGGCTGATTGTTTATAAATTTGAACATATAAAGTTAATATTACTGTAGTAAATAATATAAAAATCAAAGCTCCTGTTGCTACATCTAAACCAGTTGCACCATTTTCTTTTTTTATTTTTATTTTTTCTTCATTCATTTAATCACCTACTAAACTAAGAATATTGATAAATAACACTGTTAAAGAATTTGCTATACATAAGTATAAAGCTATTGGTTGTTTTGTTATATTTATATTATATTTTTCCCTTTTGTTTAATATTTTATTTATTATAATTTTTATTCCTACAATTAGCATTGTTATTATAATTGAAATAATGGTTGCAACTTCATAAGTAAAGAAAGCCATAATTATACATAAAATTAATACATTTAGTTCATATTCATCTTTTCCTGTTTTCTTCAACCTATATGTATTTAAAATTAATATAATTGCTATTATAACTAAATATATAATGAATCTATTTGGATTAAATGCTTCTATAGTAATATATTGATACAACATATACATAATTGAAATAACTAATCCATATATTAAAACTCTTTTATCAATTTTATTGTGTTCTTTATCTATTCCAGCTATTAAAAACAAGAACACTATATATAATGCTCCAAAAGCAAATTCAATTATTTTTTGGACTGTCATGTTATATACATCTATCCTAATCATCCAAGCCAATAATAAAAATGCGATACCAGAAAATAGTTCAATGATAAAATATCTTGGACCAATTTTATTACCACAGTATCTACACTTTCCTTTAAGAAAAATATAACTAAAAATTGGAATCATATCTAAGAAAGCTAATTTATGGTTACACTTTGGACAATAAGAACGTTCATGAGTTATATTTTGATTAAGTGGTATTCTATAAGTAGCTAATGTCAAAAAACTCCCAAAAACACATCCCATTGCAAAGATTATTACATACAATATAATATTCATTTTTTCATCCTTTATTTAATAAAGGTTACCTAAATACGAATAATTTAGGTAACCTCCATATTTAGTACTATTATTTTAAATAATAGAAGTATTTTTTAATCATACTCAGGATTAGTCAGCTAATCCTAAATTTTGTAATAATTTGTCATAAGTGTTTGTGAAAGTATTCATTTCTCCAGCTTCATTCTTTTCTGCTTCATCCCATTTTTGAGTAGCATTTTGAGCTCTTGTGAATATTCCATTTTGACCTATTGTTAAGCTGATTGCTACACCAGCTAGTATTAATAGAACAATAATTGTTACAACTAATGCAACTAATGTAATACCACTTTCTTTCTTAAACATAAAAAATTCCCTCCTTAGTAAAAAATTGTATATATTTATAAAATATAAATATTACCTAAAATAATGTTATATAAATAGGTTATTTTGTTCCCTTATTTATATTTTCAGATGTGTAATAATTGTCAGTAGTATTCCTATCTACCGAATTACTTCCATTTGGTTCTGCTGTATTTCCAGTTACATTTGCTTCACTATATTCAGAAAAAGGATCTGGCTTTCCTGGATTATAGCTTTGAGTAACTTGGTATTGTGTTAAGTCTGTATTATCTATTGTGTATTCTGTTTCCTGCGTTGTATAACTTCCTATAGTGTCTTCTGTAATTTCTGTTTCTATATTTTCTGGCGTTTTGTATGCTGTTACTTTAGCTGGAATAATCTTATTAGTTGGAATATAATTGTAAAATATTACAGCCATAATTAAAATAATCGCTATACAAACTAACAATATTATAAAAACCTCTTTAAAAATAGTCTTTACCATAATTTCTCCTATTCTACAGTATTTGTATTTTGTACTTCATTTGTTGAGTTTCTTGCATTATTTGCAGTATTAGTTGTTGAACTATTTCCTGCATTTGTTGTTACTGTTGTTTGTTCTTGTTGTATTTTAACATCTTTCACAGTAAAAGTACATTGATTTTGTGTCATTGAAAAGTTATCTATAGTAAATTCTAATGTTGAGTCATTTTCTAGTTCAGTTATAAAATTTGTAATAGCAAGATAATTTCCAGTTACAGTAAACTCCAAATTTCTATATTCTGAATTTGCAATTGAGCCTGAAGTAACATCCATTTTTATTACTACGCCCTCTTTTGTAGCATGGTTTCCAACCTTGCTCCACAAATATTCAATCGTATAATTCTTTGTTTGTGTAGCGTCTTGTAATTGACTTTCCGTGCTAGAGTTTATCCTGCTTAAACACTCTTCTTTAGATTGTGTTAATGCTGAAATATCTTCTTTTAATTTTGAAAGCATATTTTCATAATTTAAATTTGCTGATTTTGCTTCATTAATTTTTCCAGTTAAATTATCATTTGCTGCTTGTATTTGACTTACACCTAGTACGTGCAATGGTCCAATATTGATACCATTTTTTATGCATAATGCAGCCATTACTACTAGTAAGATTAATAATATTGATATTAATAATTTTCTCATTGCCCTCTCCTTTTTTATTATGGTAAGTCTCCTTCTATAGTTACTACTACATAATCTCCTTCTTTTGTTCCTTCTGTAGATGTTACATTTTCTAGATATCCATTGTTGCTTATTCTAGCTTTAAAATATGCTAATTGTTCGTATTTTGTAGATTGTGCTGTAATAGTAATGTGTTGTCTTGTACGTTCATCTACTGTTACTTCTGTGTTGTTTATTTTTGTTAATTGTACACTTTTTGGTATTATATATACTATTTGATTTAACAATGTTGGTATTTCATTTTTTCTACTTCTTTTTGATTCAATTTGAGAGCTAGCATCATCTAATTCTGCCATAAAACTGTCATAATCTTTTTTCTTTTCTAAAACCTTATTATCATCAGATGTAACTGCTGCTACTTGTTTATTTGTGTCTGCTGTAACTTCTTGCGCATCTTGAGTTTTTTTACTTATCTGATTTCCAAGGAATATTGAACATACAGAATATATAATAACAACCATTAGTACTGTAGAGCATCCTCTAACTAGCCACATTTCACTTGGTTTTAGTGCTCCCTTCATGTTCATATCAAAGCTAAATGAATTACTTCTATTGCCAGTTTTTTTATTTTTTCCTAATGTTTTTATATCTGAGTGTAATAACGTATTTAAATCATCTTTCCAAGAGCTTGTCTTAAAATTTAAACTCTTTAATCCGTAATCTAGTCCTTCCATAGCTAAAGCTATAGCACTATTTACTTCTATATAATCTTTTATATTTATTTTATTATTATTTATTGCAAAAAATGGTTTTAGTATTTCACATTTAGATTCTTGAAAATATTCCTGAAAATATAGCTCTATATTGTTAATTGCAGTTCCTAATCCAGTTAAATATATCTTATCAATCTTATTATATTCTTCTTTTATTTTCTTAACTTCTTGAACTATATTAAATAATGTTGGCACTATATATGACAAATACCTGTTATTTGGATCATCATTTTCATTAGTTTCCATTGTATATATAGTAGTATTTTTACAAATTTCATATGCTTTTGAGTAAGAATTTTCTTTTTCATTTATTTTTTCTATTATTTCTTGCATACCATTTGGAATGGAATCCACGCTATAAACTCTTTGATTCAATATTGTTGTAACAGTTGTTTTTTCTTCGATATTTACAATCATTACATTTTCGCCTTTTTTAATATCTGCTATATTGGCAATTGATGTTGCCAGTGGCGTTACTGATTTTACTTTTCCTGTCTTTATTGTAGACAATATTTCTTCTAAATCGTTTTTGCTTTCATAGAAATATATAACTCTGTTTCTATCTTTGTTTACCAAATCACTTACAATTATATATCTTCCTTCATATGCATTTGCGTTTAAATGATTGTCTGAACATAGTGTTTCGAATTCTGTGGATATTGTTTTTTTTGTATCATTCTTATTTAGTAAACCAAAAACACTAAAATAAGTATTTTTTTCATCTTTTGTATTTATACAAATTGGAATGTTAGCACTATTTGTTTCATTGATTATTTGATTAATATTTCTTTCCAAGTCATCATAAAACTTCATGCCAAAAGATGCAACTTCTATTTGATTATTGTTTTTTGTTAATTTTGCATACTTTATCACTTGGTTGTTTATGCTAATACCTAAACTTTCCTGCATCTTTTTACTCCCTTTCATATTATTATAGTTTACATATAATAAACAAATATTCAGTTTTATTTTTCCAATTTTTTATCTATCATATACATTTTATATTTTTTTATTTAAAAGTCAATATTTTGTCTATTAATGTCAAAAAAATGTAATATTTGTAACATTTGTAATATTTGTATAATTAAATGCCTTATACATTTGCCGATTATTATTAATTTAATTGTATATTTAGATTTCTAGTTCCTTGCGGGAGCGAAGCTCCAAACGCACTTCGCTGGAATCCTTCCAGCTCGTTTGAACGCTTACGCGGAACTACGAAATTCTAAATATACAATTTTTATAATATACGATTGAATATATTTATGTACCATATTATATGTTAAAATAGAATTTTTCTATAAACATATTCTTTTATATAATCTGAAGCTGTATCTGGTGCTACTTTTCCTGGAAGCGCTGAAGCCAAAATTGCTTTTATTCCAAGCTTTTCTGCAATTTCATAGTCTACACCTCCCGGAGCAGATGCTAAATCTATTATTAATGTTTCTTTACTCATTAATATAAGAGTACTTTTGTCTAAAATCTTGTAAGGAATTGTATTAAATACGATATCCATTTTACATATATTTTCTTTTAATTTTTCAATTGGAATCTCTTTATATCCATATGCTTTTATCCAGGCTAAATCTGTTGTTTTTCTAGCTTCGCAATATACATCCATCCCTATCCCTTTTAATTTACTACATAAAATTTTTCCTACTCTTCCAAATCCTAAAACTAGCGCTTTTGAATTATGAAGTGCAAAATTTGTTTCTTCCATTGCTACTTGAATTGCACCTTCTGCTGTTGGTATCGTGTTTAATATTGTAGTCGCTTCATCACTAAGTATATCATTTCCAGTTATTAATATTTTATCCTTTGATATTTTTTTAAGTTCTTGTAAGCTTATTTTTTTATTGCTTAATGGTGTATATACATTTACATTATCTTTAGTAAGTGGAAGTGAACTAATTACTACATCATAATTATTTTTGTAAATATCTTCTATACTTTCTAGTTCATTTATATCCTCTACTTTATTAGCAAATGTTTTCACTTTGTTTCCATCATCTTTAAGCTTTTGTGCTAACATACCCATTCTCTTATCTCCACCTATAATTAAAAAATTGTAATTCATAATTTTCCTCCTTATAGATTATATTATGAACTACAATTTTTATTGTTATATTTCTCTTTCTTTATTAATATTTAATTCTACCTGTTTTTTATCATTCTCGGTTAGTCTTTCTACTACATCATAGGTATTTTCTAAGTAAGATATAAGATTTGCTTCTTTTTCATTTATATTAGTTTTTACTTTTTTATCTTCGTGCAATTTTAATTTACCTATTATCACTCCGAAATATACATCTTTTTCCATTATTCTTATCATTTTAGGATTTAATTCTAATGAAATATTTGCATATTGCATTGCTAAATCATTTTGTTTATTTATCAATTTTATTTTTGCAAGATAATAATAAGCTTCAGCTTGTATTTTTTCATCTTCTGTTTCAATGCATTGCATAAAGTATTTTTCAGCTTCATCATAATCTTTAAATATTAAACTAATTTGTCCTAAATTTAGTTTAGCTACATCTAAAAGTGAATTAATTGTCGCAGCCTTTTTGTAATAATCTTTTGCATTTTGGAAATCGTTTAATCTTGTGTATGTCATTCCCATACAATAATATAATTTATATTCTCCTGGATGATATTTTATAGCTTCTTGATAAATTCCTACTGCTTCCTTAAACATTTCGTTGTCATATAAAACTTCTCCTAACAAAAGACTTGCATCTAAATATTCTGGTTTTTTTCTTAATATATCTTGCAATGTTTTTACTGACAATTCATATTTTTCGTTTTCTTTATAAATATTAGCTAGTCTTAAATAGTTTTCCAAATTTTTAGGTTTTAATTCTATAATTTTAATATATTCATATTCAGCTTTTTCTTTTTCGTTATTTTTTTCATACCATTCTGCCATTTTTTTATGGCTTATATAACTATTTGGATGTTTTTGTATGCTTTTGAGTAAAACCTCTTTTGCCAAATCATTCTGATTTTTATTTTCGTAAAAGTTAACTTTAGCCAAATTTATTATCTCAAATAGATTTACATTACTTTTTTCTAATATAAAACCTATTATCGGAATTATTATGCTCAAAGTATACATTATTATCATAGTAATTCCATTTGGATTAATTGAAGAAAATATGCAAATAAAATCGATTATAAGTCCTATAAATTCTGGTATGAGTGCAAAAATATAGTTTGAGTTATTTTCTTTTATTAATTTTAAAAAAGTTATTATAAATATTGATAGCGCAATTATGCTGAAAATAATAATATGAATCATATTTTTCCTTCCTATTTTTGTTTTTTACAGTATATCACAAAATTTATTTCATAACAATACCCATTTATTTTTGCTATACATTTAAGAAATGATATAAAAAGTTGTAGAAATTGCTGTTTTTAGCGTTTTAGCGTCATCGTTATTCCGTATCCTTTGCTATACTTTTTTCATATAGAAAGGAGTATGGATATGTTACTTTGTACAGCCGTTAGACAACGAATTATAAATATTGCTAGTGAAAGAAATATAACACTTCACAAATTGGCATTAAACTCTGGTATTCCTTACTCTACATTAAGTAGCTTTATGAATGCCAAAAGTAATAGTATTACATTAACAACATTATTACATTTATGCGAAGGTGCTAATATTAATTTAGAAGATTTCTTTAAAGATAAATTATTCCAGGATGTTGAAGCAGAAGATGTCAGAGATACTGTTTCTACTAAGAAATAAACATTCACAGCTTAATAAAAATTTCAATAAAAATCAAAATTTTAAACAGATAAGTAATATAATTTACCACTATTATTATTTTTTTAATTTATATTTGAACTTCTGGTTCCTTGCGGTCGCTTCGCTCCAAACGCACTTCGCTGGAAATCCTTCCAGCTCGTTTGAACGCTTACGCGGAACTGCGAAGTTTCAAATATAAATTTTTAAAATTAATAACATGCGTGAATCATAACAATAGGTTGATTTG
>CALXVF010000009.1 GCA_944391895.1 uncultured Clostridia bacterium | reverse complement strand
AGATATTCCTACCTTTTTTGCATTATTAGTATCTTTAAGATTTGGTCTAATTAAAAACAGTAAAAGTATTTCACCAAAAGCAAATATATTGGTTGCACCAGAAATGAAAGTCTCATTTACCCCATAACCTAGTACAGGGAATATTCTTTGTGGTACAAAATCAGTAAATAGAGATAAAAATATAATTAATACAGTTACTAAAATAAATGGCATTAAAATAGCATTAGTCCTTGATACACTTTTAAAACCAAATTGATTAGCAAGTAGAGCAATTAGTATAAATAATAGACAAATAAGTTCAGTTGGCATGTTTTGCAAGTAAATTGTTTTTAGAGTATCGGCAAAACTAAGTATTAAAATTCCAGTTATAAAAATTAAATGTAAAATATATATAGCAGAGACAATTTTTCTAAAAATGCTACCACCAACATATTCAGCTACGTCTAGTATATCCTGATTGTGAAAAGGTTTGAAAAGCTTACATGCAACAATATAGAAAATTAAAACCATAGTAGTTATATAAATAACATTTAAAGGCGCAGCTGATAAAGTATCTTTCAAAATTCCATTTGGCAAGCTTAAAATAATATGGCTTATCATGACGACAATTACTAAAGAAATTGCTTCTAGATTTCCAATTTTATCTGTATTCATAAAAACTCCTTCCTATATTATTTTTCTCTCCATTTCATACTAATTTTACTCTGAGTATTAGGTTTTTTACTCTTTAAAAAATTGGCTCTTTTATCTCTTTTCCATACTGGTTTTAGAAAATAACTGTGAGTATTAGCACCAGAAAGAGGAGAATATGGAGACAAATAAGGTACACCAAAAGATTTAAGAGAATTTAAAGTCAATATGTGTATAAAAATTCCAATACCAATTCCTAAAAATCCACAAAGTGCTCCTAAAAGTATATATGCAAATCTACTAATTCTTAAATGAAAGCTTAGAGAAAAGTCAGGTATTGCAAAAGAAGAAATAGCAGTTACGGCAATTATAATTATTAAAATCGGTGATACAATACTTGCTGAAACAGCTGCTTCTCCTAATACCAGTGCACCAACAATTCCAACAGTTGAACCAAGAGGAGAAGGAACTCTTAAACCTGCTTCTCTAATTAATTCGAATGAGAGTTCCATCATCAGTATTTCCAAAATAATAGGAAAAGGAACAGTAACACGAGTAGCAACTATTGAATAAAGCAATTCAGTTGGTATGAGTTCTCTGTGGTAAACTGTTATGGCTAAATACAACCCAGGTAGCAATAAAGTAATTATTGCAGCAAGCCCTCGTAAGAATTTTAATAAATTAGAAAAGTGATAATTTAAGTTGACATCTTCAGGAGAAGATATAAAGTCAAATAATGTTACGGGGAGTATTAACGCATATGGAGAACCATTATATATAATTATTACCCTACCTTGTAATAAATGGGCGCAAGTTTTATCCACTCTTTCAGTTGAAAGAATTTCAGGAAGTGTAGTTTCAGGGTCATCTTTCAAAAGTTGTTCCAATTCACTGCAAGAAAGTATATAGTCAATGTCAATATTATTTAATCTATACTTAACTTCAGCAACTAAGCTTGAATTAGCTATGTTTTTTATATAGCATACAGCACAATTATTTTGATTAGATTTACCAATAACTATATTTTCAATAATTAAATTTTCATTGTTAACACTTCTTCTAATCATTGAAGTATTTGTACGTAAATTTTCAACAAATGCTTCTTGTGATCCTCTAACAGAAGGTTCGTTTTTAGGCTCAGAAATACTTCTTTGACTAAATTTCTTTATATCAATATCAAATGCAAATTCAATAGTATCTACGAATAAAGCACAGTTACCAGAATTAACATCTTTTACTATTTCATCAAATGAATTTATTTTCTTAATGCTATTTTGAGGTAATAAACATTCGTATATATAATCGACTATATTAAATCTTTTTATTTTTCGAACACTTATATTGTTTGCAACAGCTTCAGAAATTACTTGAGGAGAAGTATTCTGATTTGAGTAATTTTTAAGCATTAGAGGACTCAAGATAAAGTCATTGATAGAGCTATTATCGACAAGTCCATCTATATATATAATAAAAGCTTTAAATTGCTTACCTTTAGCGTTTAAAATGAAGTTCCTGATTTTTATATCAGAATTTATTAATGAGTTATATCTGGCATGAATGTAATCTAAATTAACATCAAGGCTAGGATATATGGTTTGTTTTTTTAATAAATCTTCTGGCTGAGTTTCACTTGTGGTTTCATCAGACATAGTGAAATCATAAGATTCATCAACATTAAATAAGTTACTAAGAAAGTTTTTAATATTTTGCAGAGTTTTCATGATTCCTCCATTATTATTTTTATTAGAATTTCCTTATTTTGAAAAAATATACATAAAATGAAAAGTACAAGAATATAATTTTTATTATGATAAAAGTTTTTAAAGCATCAGATTTAATTAAATATTCATTAAAAATAGTAAGCTTATTAGTAATAATGTTTTTTCTGATACAACTCTTTATGTCAAAAGGTAAAGAAGAAGCGGATACTAAAGGAGCTATGCTTTTTTGCATTGATGAAGTTTTGCCAGAAATAAAAATAGGAAAAATAGAATCATATGAAAGTATAAGTTTTGCAGAAGGCTTAAAATATGCATTTACATCTGAATTAGAAGTTATTGACTCAATAAAGCAAGAAGAGGAAAATACCCAAGTGCCAGTTACAAGCAATGAAGTGTCAGTCGCAGAAAACATTGTGCCACCAGAAAATAATAATGAAATACAAGAAGAAGCAACAGTTACTGAAGTTATAAATAGTGGAGTAAATCCTAGATATACAACAGAATATCAAGGAGTATTTATTAATAATTCTACTAAATATAATCTTACACAAGAAATGCTTACACCAGATGTAGAAGTAAATAAAAATAAAGTTGTTATTTATCATACGCATACTTGCGAAAGTTATACGCCAACAGAAGCAAATTCTTATGTAGCAAGCGGAAATTTCAGAACAATAGATTTAAATTATTCGGTATCAAGAGTCGGAGATGAGTTAGCAAAGAACTTAGAACAATATGGTTGTACGGTAGTTCATGATAAAACCTTCCATGACTATCCAGCATATAATGGTTCATATTCAAGGTCATTAGTTACAGCTAAAAACGTATTAAGTTCAAATCAAGATGCTGATATAGTTATAGATTTACATAGAGATGCTATTGCAGATGGAACATATGCACCGAAAGTAAAAATAGGTGATGAATATGTATCACAATTAATGTTTGTAATAGGTTCTGATGGAGCAAATTCAGCTCATACAAATTGGCTTCAAAATTTGAAATTTGCAGTGAAAGTTCAACAAAAAGCAAATGAACTATATCCAGGATTATTTAAACCAATAATTTTTAGAAATTCTGAATATAATCAACATGTTGCAAAAGCCGCCTGTATCATAGAAGTAGGAGCCACAGGGAACACATTAGAAGAAAGTATGGGAGCAATGAAATATTTAGCTAAAATATTAAATGAAATATGATGATTTTTTTTAAATAATGTGTTAGAATGTATGAAAAAAAGAAGGTGGAAAAATGAGGGTATACAATAAATCAAAATATTTAAAACTTTTAAGTAAAGAATTTAAGAATATAACAGAGGTTGCAGAAGAAATAATTAATTTAAAGGCAATATTGAACTTGCCAAAAGGAACAGAGTTATTCTTAAGTGATATACATGGAGAATATGAGCCATTTACTCATATTCTAAATAATGGTGCGGGAATAATAAGAAGTAAAATAGATGACGTTTTTGAAAATCAAACTACAGAGAAAGAAAGAAGTACACTCGCAACTTTAATTTATTATCCAGAAGAAAAACTAAAATTAATAAAAGAAGAATATAATAAACAAAGCTTAGATGAATGGTATACAATAACTTTGTATAGATTGGTAGAAGTAGCTAGAAAAGTTAGCTCAAAATATACTAGGTCAAAAGTTAGAAAGGCAATTAAGAGTGGATTTGAATATATAATTGATGAAATGCTACACGCACAAGTAAATAATGAGAGGGACAAAGAGAGATATTATAAACAAATAATAAAAACAATTATAGAATTAGGGCAAGCCGATAGTTTTATTATTGCAATTTCCGATTTAATAAAACAAATGGCAATAGACCACTTACATATAATCGGAGATATTTTTGATAGAGGAAGACAACCAGATTTAGTAATAGAAAAATTAATGAAGTTCCATAGTTTAGATATTCAATGGGGTAATCATGATATTTTATGGATGGGAGCAGCTCTAGGCAATATGGCAAGTATTGCTACAGTTATTAGAATTTGCGCAAGATACAATAATATAGGAATATTAGAAGATGCATATGGAATTAATATAAGACCACTTTCGACTTTTGCACAAGAAGTTTATGGAAATGATGACTGTAAAAAATTCATGCCAAAAGTATTTGATTATAACAAATATGATAGTAGTGATAGAAAAACAATTGCAAAAATACATAAGGCAATAACAATAATCCAATTTAAAATTGAAGGAAATTTGATAAAAAAACATCCAGAATATAACTTAGATGATAGATTATTACTAGATAAAATGGACATAGAAAATGGATTTGTAACAATAGAAGGTAAGCAATACGAAATAAATGATAGAAATTTTCCAACAATAGATAAAAACAATCCATATAAACTAACTAAAGAAGAAAAGGAAGTTATAGAAAGGTTAACAGAATCTTTTGTACATAGTAAAGAACTAAATAATCATATAAATTATTTGTTCTCAAAAGGTGCAATGTACACAGTATTTAATAATAATTTATTGTTCCATGGATGTATGCCATCAAATGAAGATGGAAGTTTTAAAGAAGTGAATTTCTTGGGAAAAATAGTAAAAGGAAAAGAATATTTTGATGAAATAAATGAAACTGTTAGTAAAGTATATTTGACAAAAGAAGAAGAACTTGTAGACATTATGTGGTTTTTATGGATATCACCTGATTCCCCATTCTTTGGAAAAGAAAAAATGGTAACATTTGAAAGCTATTTTGTAGATGATGAGTCTACACATAAAGAACCAAAAAATGCATATTATCATTTAGTGGAAGATGAGGAATATTGTAACAAAATTTTAATAGAATTTGGTTTGAATTATGAGGATTCACATATTGTAAATGGGCATATGCCAGTTAAAGCGAAAGATGGAGAGAGCCCAATAAAAGCAAATGGAAAATTATTAATTATAGATGGTGGTTTTGCAAAAAGCTTTAGAGAAAAAACAGGAAATGCTGGATATATTTTGACATATAATTCTTATGGACTATTATTAAGCCAGACTAAACCTTTTGAATCTGTTCAAAAAGCAATTGAAGAAGAAAAGGACATTATAAGCGAAATCATAGTTAAAAAGGATGATGTGACTAGAAAAACAGTAGGAGATACAGATATAGGAACTAAGTTAAAAGGAGAGATTGATGATTTAGAAGAACTAATGAAAGCATATCTTGCTGGTGAAATAAAGGAGACAATTTAATATTAATTAATTTTTATAAAAACTCTTGCAAGTATAATTTAAATATAATAGAATACTGTAAAACGAAGGAGGGAATTATATGGCAAAAATTAAAGTGGATTTTAAAAATTTAGGAATAGAAAATGAAGAAATCCTAAAACATGCAGCAGTAGTGTCAGAAATTAATCAAGAATTAATAGATAAATCAGAAGACGAAAAAGAATTTTTGGGATGGCTGAACTTACCAACAAATTATGATAAAGCTGAGTTTGAAAAAATAAAGAAATGTGCGCATAGAATAAGAAAAGATTCAGACATTTTATTAGTAATAGGAATAGGAGGTTCATATTTAGGAGCAAGAGCTGTTATTGAAGCACTTCACAGCTCATTCCAAAATATGAAATCAGAAGGACCTCATATTGTATTTGTTGGAAACAACCTAAGTGCTGATTACATTAATGATGTTATAGAAATACTAGAAGGAAAAGATTTTAGTATTAATGTAATTTCAAAATCTGGAACAACAACAGAACCAGCAATAGCATTCAGAATATTTAGAGAAATTCTAGAAGGAAAATATGGAATTAAAGAGGCAAGAAAAAGAATATATGTTACCACAGATAAGAAAAAAGGCGCATTAAAACAATTAGCAGATTCAGAAGGATATGAAACATTTGTAATACCAGATGATGTTGGTGGAAGATTTTCGGTTCTTACTGCAGTTGGATTATTACCAATAGCAGCAAGTGGAATTAATATAGACAAAATAATGGAAGGTGCTAGATTTGCTCAAGATAAATATTCAGATAGTTCTTTAGAGTATAATGAATGTTATCAATATGCAGTTGCAAGAAATTTATTATATGAAAGTGATAAATCTTTAGAATTGCTAGCAGCATATGAGCCTAGAATGCATTATTTTATCGAATGGTGGAAACAATTATTTGGTGAAAGTGAAGGAAAAGATGGAAAAGGTTTATTCCCAGTTGGAGCAGAGTTTACAACAGATTTACATTCATTAGGACAATATATTCAAGAAGGAAGAAGGATTTTATTTGAAACTGTACTAGACATAGAAAAAGTAAATAGAGATTTAGATATTAATATGGATGAAGATAATTTGGATAATTTGAATTACCTTTGTGGTAAAAAATTAAGTTATATTAATAAAAAAGCAATGGAAGGTACAGTACAAGCACATGTTGACGGTGGAGTTCCAAATATATTGATACATATAGATGAACTAAATGAAAATACAATAGGACAATTAATATATTTCTTTGAAAAAGCATGTGCAATGTCAGCAGAATTATTAGAGGTAAATCCATTTAATCAACCTGGTGTTGAAAAGTATAAAACTAACATGTTTAAATTACTGAAAAAACCAGGGTATGAAGAATAATTATACATAAGAAAGAGAGGATATATGCAAGAATTTGTAATTCAAATAATAGAGCAATGGGGATATATTGGAGTAGCAATGCTTATTGCAATAGAAAATATATTTCCACCAATTCCATCAGAAGTTATATTAGCATTTGGTGGATTTATGACTACGCAAACAACTTTAAATGCCATAGGAGTTATTATTTCGGCTACTATAGGATCAACTGTTGGAGCAATTGTATTATACTTAATAGGAAGAATATTAAATAAAGAAAGACTGGAAAAAATAGTATCTGGAAAAATAGGAAAGGTGCTAAGATTAAAAGCAGGCGATATAGAAAAAGCGGACAAGTGGTTTGATACTAAAGGACAAAAAACGGTTTTTATTTGTAGATTTATACCTATTGTGAGAAGTCTTATTTCAATACCAGCTGGTATGAGTGAAATGAATTTCCTAAAATTCTTAATATATACAGTTTTAGGTTCTACCATTTGGAACACTGTATTAGTTTTATTAGGAAAACAACTTGGAGACTCATGGGAAAGAGTTGTAGAAATATTTAATAATTTTTCACATATAATATTAGTAGTATTAATCCTATTAGTGATATTAGGAATATATTGGTTTTATAGAAACAAAAAGAAAAATAAGGAGTTATAAAGAGAAAGATTGCAAAAATTCATTTAAAATATTGACTTTTTTACGTAACCGGTGGTAAAATATACAATATAGATTAAAACTAAAAATAAGACACGGTAAATAAATAAGCCTTTATAGAGAGTTAGTGGTGGTGAAATGCTAGCAAGAAACTATTTATTTATTATCACTTATTTGTTACTTAAGTGAAAGCTATTAGCAATTAATTTAAGTCGTATATCTGCGTTAAAGATGTTTGAGAGAAGAGAATAATTTGAAAATATATATTCTTTTAAATTAGGTGGTACCGCGGAAAAAAGACTTTCGTCCTATAAGGATTGAAAGTCTTTTTGTTTTATTAGTATAAAAAAAAGGAGGAAATATTATGAGTGAAGAAAAGAAAGATTACAGTTCAACACTAAATTTACCAAAAACAGATTTCCCTATGAGAGGCAATTTACCAGAAAAAGAACCAGGAATATTAGAATCTGTTTATGAAAATGGGTTATATGAAAAAATATTGAAGAAGAATGAAGGACATAAACATTTTGTTTTACATGATGGACCTCCATATGCAAATGGAGAAATACATGCTGGGCATGCTCTAAATAAAATATTAAAAGATACAATAGTTAGATATAAATCAATGAAAGGTTTTTATTCTCCATACGTTCCAGGATATGATACACATGGAATGCCTACAGAAAAGAAAGCAATAGAAAAATTAGGATTGGATAGAAGTAAAATACCAGTTACAAAGTTTAGAGATACATGTAAAGAATTTACTGAAAAATACAAAGATATTCAAACAGAAGGATTTAAAAGACTAGGAGTATTAGGAGATTGGGAAAATCCATATATAACATATGATCCAAAGATGGAAGCTAGACAAATCGGTGTATTTGGAGATATGTATAAAAAAGGATATATATATAAAGGATTAAAACCAGTTTATTGGTGTACAGACTGTGAAACAGCACTAGCAGAAGCTGAGATAGAATATAAAGATGTTGAATCTACTTCCTTATATGTAAAATTCCCAGTAGTAGAAGGAAAAGGTGTTTTAGATGAAGAAAATACTTATATCGTAATTTGGACAACAACACCATGGACACTTCCTGGAAATATGGCAATTACAGTAGGACCAGAGTTTGAATATAGCTTAGTAAAAACAAATAAAGGAAATCTAGTTATAGCAAGTGAATTACTAGAAAAAGTAATGAAATTAGCAGAAATAGAAGATTACAAAGTAATAAAGACTTTCAAAGGTGAAGAATTAAAAGGAGTACTATGTAGACATCCATTCTTAGAAAGAAATTCAGTAGTCGTACTTGGTGGAGAAGATGGAGTAAATGTTACTCTAGAAGAAGGTACTGGTGCGGTTCATACAGCTCCTGGATATGGTAAAGAAGACTATATGCAAAGTCTAAAAGATGGATTAGAAATAAAAGTTGCAGTAAATGACAAAGGTGTTCAAACAGAAGAAGCTGGACCATTTGCAGGAATGTATTATGCAAAATCTAACAAAGAAATAACAAAATGGTTAGAAGAAAATGGATATCTATTAAAATCAACAAAAATAATGCACTCGTATCCACATTGCTGGAGATGTAAAAATCCAATTATATTCAGAGCAACTCCACAATGGTTTGCATCAATTGATGGATTTAGAAACGACGTACTAGAAGCAATAAAAACAGTAAAATGGCATCCAACATGGGGCGAAGATAGAATGAGTGAGATGATAAAAGGAAGAAATGATTGGTGTATATCAAGACAACGTACATGGGGTGTACCACTTCCAATATTCTACTGTGAAGATTGCGAAGAACCTTATGTAACAGAAGAATCAATAAAGAAAATTCAAGAAATATTTGGAAAAGAAGGTTCAAATGCTTGGTGGGCAAAAGAAACAGAAGAACTTATGCCAGAAAATGCTAAATGCGCAAAATGTGGATGTACTCATTTCAAAAAAGAAACAGATATTATGGACGTTTGGTTTGATTCAGGTTCTACACATCAAAGCGTATTAGTTGAAAGAGGAATAGATTATCCAGCAGACCTTTACCTAGAAGGAAATGACCAATATAGAGGATGGTTCCAATCATCACTTCTTACATCAGTAGCAACACAAGGCAAAGCTCCATATAAGGAAATATTAAGTTGTGGTTTTGTTGTTGATGGACAAGGAAGAAAAATGTCAAAGAGTCTTGGAAATGGAGTATCTCCAATAGATGTTTGCAAAAAATATGGAGCAGATATATTAAGACTTTGGGTATTATCAGCAGATTACTCAATGGATGTAAGCTTATCTGACGATATATTAAAAGGTATATCAGATGTATATAGAAAAATAAGAAATACTGCAAGATATATTTTAGGAAATACAAGCGATTTTGATCCAGAAAATCCAGTAAAATATGAAGACTTGATGGAAATAGATAAATGGGCATTAACAAGACTTAATAAATTAGTAAGAGATTGCATAAAAGATTATGATGAATATAATTTTGGAAATTGTTATCATGATGTAAATCAATTCTGCGTTGTAGATATGAGTAGCTTCTACTTAGACATTATAAAAGATAGATTATATACTTCAAAAGCAGATTCTATAGAAAGAAGAGCTGCACAAACAACAATGTATTATATTCTTGATAGCTTAGTAAAAATATTAACTCCTATGACAAGTTTTACAGCAGAAGAAATTTGGAAAGCTATGAAACATACAAAAGCAGAAGATGTAGAAAGTCCAATGCTTACAACTTATCCAGAACCAGTAAAAGAATGGGATAATGAAGAATTAGCAAAGAAATGGGAAGAAATAATAAAAGTAAAAAATCTAGTAGCAAAGGAATTGGAACTTGCAAGAGCAGAGAAAACAATAGGAAATTCATTAGATGCTAAAGTAACAATTTTTGCAGATGAAAAAGAATATAACTTCCTAAAAGAAAATGAAGAATTATTAAAAGTTGTATTAATTGTATCAGGACTAAAAATTGAAGAAAATAAGAGAAAAAGAGAGGACAGCTTAGGAATTAAAGTTGAACATGCAGACGGAGAAAAATGTGAAAGATGTTGGATGTATGATGAACATACAGAAGATGGATTATGTCCAAGATGTAAAAAAGTATTAGAAGCATAAGACTACGCTTAAAAAGGAGTAGAAAATGGAAATAATATATGGAACAAGTAATCAAAATGGAGAATGCCAGGGAACTGTAGCAAAAACTATGGGAAAACTAGGAGGTTTGAAGCTGTAATTGCAAGAAAAAAAGAAAATGCATCTCAAGGCGATGATTTTGAAAATAGATAAAAATTAAAAAAATGTATAAAATAGAGAAATTTTCTAAAAATATTTATATGAAGAAAATTATCTCTATTTTTTTAATTGTACTTTTTTTAAGTATATTTTTAATTATAAATGTAAATTTAAAAATCTCTTATGCTGAATCTAAGAGGTATATTTATGACGGGACAAATTTAGATACCAGTAAATATCCTGGTTTTAAAGAAAGATTAGATATTATTAAGGCAAAACATCCTAATTGGAACTTTGTCATAATGGAAACTGGACTAGATTTTGAACAAGTAATAAAAGCACAGTATACAGGACATTTAGCAACTCCGAAAAATTTAATACAAGGAAAGTCAGGTGGTTGGATTTGTTCAATCTGTGGAGACAGAGTTTACGATACTGGAAATTGGAAATGTGCCTCAGAAGAAACAATAAGATATTATATTGATAGTAGAAATTGGTTAGTAGATAGCCCTTATTTGTTTCAATTTTTACAAACAGATTATTTAGAAACAACAGATGATAAAGTTTACAACTCTTTAAATGGTACATTCCTATATTCTAAAGACAATGCGACAGTAATCAATAGAGTTTGTAGGGAAAAGAATGCAAATCCGTATTATGTTATAGCAAGACTTATTCAAGAGCAAGGCAATGCAGGCGGAGTTACTAGTAAAATGGTAGATACAGATGGAACTGTATATTACAACTTGTTCAATATAGGTGCTAGTGGAAATTCTAAAGAAGAAGTGTATAATAATGCCTTAGCCAGAGCTAAAAAAGAAGGATGGACGAGTATTGAAAAATGTTTATCCGACGGAATTACATTTTTATTTTCGTCATATATAAATAATAAACAGAATTCAATATATTTAAATAAATTTGATGTTGAAACATATGGTGGTGTGTATGTAAGACAGTATATGCAAAATGTAGAAGCACCAAAATCTGAAGGAACATCAATGTATAATAAAATGAAAAGTGCAGGACTATTGGATGAAAAATTAACCTTTATCATTCCTGTATATGAAAATATGCAATCAACGACATCGACATCTCCGGATAGTAGAACAGAGGCATATCCAAAAAATATTAGAGTAAAAGAAGGACATTCGAATGTCATGATAAGGGCTGGCAGAAGTACTACAAGTACACCTATAGGAAAAATAGCAGACAGTTCAGTAGTTGTATTATCTGTAGAAAGATATTCGGATGGGTGGCATAGAGTCGTGTTAGAAGATGGAACAATAGGATATGTAAAATTCAATTCAAGTTATCTAGAAGAAATAGACGACTTAACTAATTGTCATGAAGAAGTAACTGTTACTAAAGATGATGTAATACTAAGAGTTGGCCCAGGACTGGATCATATAGAAGTGACTACTTTGACTAAAGGACAAGTTATTCATAGAATAGATAATACTGGTAGGTACAATATTGACGGAAAAATATGGGATAGAGTAGTGCTTACAGATTCTAGACAAGGATTTGTGGCAAGAGAAAATCTTCAAGTGATAGATTATTCAGAAAGCTTTTATGTAAATGCAGAAGGAGGACTATATTTAAGGGCGACTCCAGCAGGAGAAATAATAAGAAAATTAGAAAATGGTAGCATAGTAACAAGACTAGAAGCAGGAACAAAATTAGGAAATTATACTTGGGACAAAGTTATTACAGAAGACGGAGTGATTGGATATGTTGCAAGAGAATATTTAATAAAGAAAGATGGAGAGGAAGTTCCAGATGAAACTCCAAGCAATGAGATAGAAGAAAATACGGTAAATAACAATATAACAGTGCCAGATAATGAATTAGAAAATGAGGAAGAAAATAACATCATAGAGAATGAAATTGAGATAGATAACAATGTGGAAGATGAAGAAACGAATCCAGATAATACTGTTGGAGAAGATGGCACATTACCAGAGGAAGGTGAGGATATACCACCAGAAGACGGTGGAATAGAAACAGATAGAGTATTAATTGTAGAACCAAAAGCAACAGCAGAATCAATAGAAGGAGCGACTATAACAAGAAATGGTGAGACAATAAAAGGAAATACAATGTTAGCAACAGGAGATATAGCAACCATCGGAAATGATTCGTATACAATTGTAAAAAAAGGCGATTGTAATGGAGACGGATACGTTAAGGCAAATGATTATCTAATCATAAAGGATTATATAATGGAAACAGGAACTGCTAAATTAGAAGGAGCATATAAAACTGCAGCAGATGTAACTGGAGATAGCCAAGTAAAAGCAAATGATTATTTGAAAATAAAAGACCATATTATGTATGGAGTGGAGGTATAAATGAAAAAAATATTATCAAGTTTTATTATATTAATGTTATTAATATCTTGTTGTTTAACTGTAAATGCTGCATCATATAATTTTAATTTTTCAGGACCTACAGAAGCAACTAATGGGCAAACAGTAACCCTAACTATTACAGCGACTGGATTAACTGGAAAAGTAACATTAAGTAGTACAAATGCAAGCTTAAGTTTATCATCAGTTTGGGTAGAAAAAAATTCAGTAAATGTAACCGCGAAAATAACAGGATTTCCTGCGAAAATTACAGCGACACCAAGTGAACTTACTGATAATGAATATAATATAGTAAATTTGTCATCAAAAACAATAACAATAAATGAAAAGAAACCTTCAACTGGAGGAAGCGGTTCGTCAGGTGGAAGCAGTAATAGTGGAAGCTCAGGAGGAAGTAGTAGTGGTTCATCTTCTGGTGGAAGTAGTTCATCAGGAAGTGGAACATCTGGAGGCTCTAGTAACTCCGGTGGAAGTTCGTCAAGTAGTAAACCAAATACCAAACCGTCTGGAGGAACTTCTGCAACACAATCGCCAGATAAAAACTATGTTCCAAATGAGAGTGATTTAGAAAATGAAAATGTGCATTCTAGTAATAATTATTTGCAATCAATAACTTTAAGTGCAGGAAATTTATCGCCAGAATTTTATAGAGAAACTTTTGAATATACAGTTGAAAATCTGGACGAAAACATTACTGAATTAGAAATTTCAGCAGTAGCCGAAGATGAAAGAGCGAGTATTAGTGGACTAGGATTAATATCTTTGAATGATGGAGAAAATCGTTTACCAATAAGCGTAACTGCTGAAAATGGAAATGTTAGAGAATATATATTAATAGTAAATAAAAATCAAAAAATTCAAGAATCAGATTTAAGATTACAGACATTAGAAATTAGTAAAATTAATAAAAATGGTGAATTTACGAAATTAGATATACCTTTTGAAAAAGAAAAATTCGAGTATTCTGTAGATGTAGAAGAAGATATTATAGATTTAGATGTAAATCCTACTGTAGAAAAAGAAGGAATAATAGTAGAAATAACAGGTGATAAAAACTTAAAACCAAGAGAAAATATAGTTTCAATAAGTTTAGTGTCACAGGAAGATGAAAATATACAAACAACATATGTTATAAAAGTAAATAGACAGGCAGCAATGCAAACTTCTGCTGAAGTTGTAAAAATGGATGAAACATGGAAAATAGTAGTTTTAATAATAGAATTATTAATATTAGTAGGAGAAGTTATTTTATATATTTATTTGAGAAAGAAAAGAAAAATTAAATAATTGACAAAACGAAAAAGTTGTAGTATAAAAGTAGTAGTAAGTTTTTGAAAACCAGTTCTTAAATAAGGAGGAAAAACATATGATAAATGACATTTTTGTTTCTGTTTCGACCAATCGGGATGAAGTCGAAGTAGGAAAAGAATTTGAGGTTCGATTAATAATTCCCAAAACGGTAGGCAACTGCTCAGAAATAAGTGTTTTGTTCAATAGGTATGGAGAAGAGCCTACAGTTGTAAGAAAAATGCAAAAAAGTTCTGAAAGTACTGACAGCTGTGAGTTTTCAGCAAAAGTATCACTACCCTTACTTGGAAATTACTATTATTTTTTCAAAGTAATAGTAGATGGAGTTCAAAAAGCAATCAAGATCAGCAGAGAGACTGGAAAACCTTTTATTACAATGGGTGAGTCTCCATACTGGAACTTATTTGTGATTCAAAAAGAATTACAACTTCCAGAATGGACAAAATCCGGTGCAATCTATTATCAAATCTTTGTAGATAGGTTCTTCGGAGAAGGAAAAGCAAAATGCATCAAAATAGAAGGAAGAAATTACAGAAATTGGGGTGATATGCCGGATTACAAAAGAAATGAAGAAGGTTATTTTCACAATAACGATTTCTTTCTTGGAAATTTGGAAGGAATCAGGAAAAGGCTAAAATATTTCAAAAAGTTGGGAGCTACTGCATTGTATTTATCTCCAATTAATTATAGCAGACTTCGCTATGATAGATATGCAGTTACTGATTACAGGACTATTGATCCAAACGTCGGTGATTTTGAGGATTTACGAAAACTTCATGATGACGCCAATAAGAATGGAATGAAAATAGTCTTAGACATAGCTTTCAACCATTGTGG
>CALXVF010000008.1 GCA_944391895.1 uncultured Clostridia bacterium | reverse complement strand
AATGAAAGAAAGGGAGAATCTTAACGAATTTCAAGCACCAAAACCAGAAAGAAGTTTTGTATCAAATGTTAAAGATATCAAAGATATTATAGCTCCTTCAGGAATAGATGCAGGCAGTACTAGGCAATTAGAAATAGTCGCTAACACAAGTAAATTTGCTAGAACTATGATGATATCAACATTACCAAGAATGTGTACATTTCCAGAACTATTAAGAGGTATGTATACATTTGGAGATGTAAATGTATCTGTATTCATTAATCCAATAAGTGAATCAAAATCACAAAATGACTTAAATAAAACAATTAATGAACTGGAATCAGAAAGAATAGTAGCAATTGATAGAGGAGATATAAACCGTGAAAGTTTACTAGCACAAAAAAGAGCAGAAGCAGAAAGCCTAAGAGATGCAATTGCCAGTGGATTAGACAAGCTATTTGAAGCATCAGTAATGTGTACATTATTTGCATATAGCTTAGAAGAACTAGATAAACAAACAGAGCTTTTATCATCAGAAATGTCAAAAACATTAATAGGTATAAAAACAGCGTGGGCAATGCAGGAAGATGCATTTAAATCAAACCTACCTTTAGGAGAAGATAAAATTTCAAAAACTCATACATTTGACCGTAGATCAATGGCAACTGTATTTCCATTTATAAACTCAGAAGTAGGACATGAAAACGGAATACCAATTGGATTTAATAGACAGACAGGACTTCCAATATTATATGATAATTTTAGTTCTGAATTAAGTAACTACAACATGGTTATTTTCGGTAAATCTGGTGCTGGTAAAGGTGTAACAATAAAAACACTAATTGCAAGGTCAGCAGTTTTAATGGGAATTGAAAGTTTAGCACTAGATGCCGAAGGTGAGTATGGAATTGTTGCAGAAGCACTAGGAGGTATAAATGTTATTATATCTCCAACATCAAAAACAATTATAAATCCATTTGATGTTGAAGTAGAAACAACAAGAGATGAAATAACGGGAAGAGAAAAAGTAGTTTTAAATATAGAAAATAAAGTAGAAGATGTTACCCAAATACTACTAACAATGGCAAGAGGAAGTACAAGAACAGAAGATATTAATGAGGTAACAAAACAAATTATAGCTGAATCAGTTGCAGATGAATATGCAGCAGCAGGAATAACAAACGACATAAATAGTTTATATGCTATAAATTCTAATACAATAATGCAAAATGACTATTTAGGAAGAAGTAAAAAGCCAATGCCAACAATAGGTAGTTGGTATCATAGATTAGTAGAAAATGCGAATAAGAATACAAACCCAGACTACAGAGCACATTATAGTTATTTAATCAAAGTAATGAGACAATATGTAAGAGAATTTAATGGACAAATGTCATACTTTGATGGACAATCAACATTTGATTTATTAGAAGGAACATCATTTATTAACCTAGATATATCAAATTTGGAAGAAAGGTTTGCAAGACCACTTGCTCAACAAATTCTATTATCTTGGATATGGGAAAAATATGTTAAAAGGAATAGTGAAGATAAAACAAAAGCTGGTAAGAAAAGGGTTTTAGTGGATGAAGCATGGATGTTACTTCCTTATCCAGAAGCTGTAGATTTCTTAAATAAAATGGCAAGACGTGCCAGAAAAAGAAATGTATCACTAGCAGTTGTATCACAAAGATTCCAAGACTTCTATGAAAAAGCAGAGGTACAATCAGTACTTACATCTTCAGATACAAAGTTATTCTTAGCACAAGACAAATCTGAAATTCAGTATATAAAAGAAGTATTTAAGCTAAGTGAAGGAGAAGCATCATTCTTAACAACATGTAGTAGAGGACAAGGGCTATTTAAAGTAGGTGAACAAACTGCTATTATTGAAATAGTACCTACTAAGAAAGAATTTGAATTCATGGAGACAAATATAAATAAGCTTAGAGAGAAAAAAACGCAGCAAAAATAGATTAAAGAAGGGGGACAAATGAAACTAAAAATATTACAAATATTTATAGCAGTACTTTTTATATCAGTAATATTTTCAATGCAAACAATGGCAGCAGATACAGTTCCAGAAGACCCCTTCTCTCAAGATGTTGTAGATGAAAATGTAGGAAACCAAGTACTAGAATGGGGTGAAAATGGAACAGGACAAACCATAACTAATGATGGAAAGACAAATTCATACGAATTAGAAAGTACGCCAAGTTTTTTTGATGCACTATTTACAATATTGGGATGGATAATTGCAATTGTTCCATTTGTTGCAAATTTTATAATATCATTAATAGCTGGAGAAGATACATTTTCAATAGAAAAATTATTATTAGGAGAATATGAACTATTTCATATAAACGTATTTAATGTAGATGGATTAACTGGTGAATATGCAGAATTAGTTCAATCTCTTAGCCAAACAGTTTCAACATGGTATATAGCTTTAAGAAATTTAGCAATGGTAATGTCAGCAGTAGTTTTAGTATATGTTGGAATTCGAATGGCGTTTTCAAGTGTAGCAGATGATAAAGCAAAATATAAAATAATGCTAAAAAACTGGTTTATAAGTTTTGCGCTATTATTTTTATTACAATATATAATGATACTTTTATTTGAAGCAGCGGAATTATTAATAAATGCAATTAATCAAGCAATTATACTAGACCCAAATGCTGACGTTAGTATGGAAGAAACAATATTAAATGATTCTTTTGCAAATATAGCTGCAGCAACAGGAATAAACAAATTATTATACATAATTATTTATTTTATGATGGTATATTATCAACTGAAGTTTTTCCTAATCTATATAGTGAGGGTATTTAAAGTAGATTTCTTAATAATGATAGCACCTTTAATATGTGTAACATATCCAATAGACACAATGGGAGACAATAAAGCACAAGCATTTAATAACTGGATAAAAGAGATGATTGGCGAAATATTTTTACAGCCAATACATTTATGTATATATTTAGTATTTATATATTCAGCAGGTGAAATTGCTGTAGAGGCACCATTAATTGCAATAATGTTCTTTGCAGCATTAAGTAATGGAGAAAAAATAATTAGAAGAGCATTTAAGGTAGAAGGAAAAGGGTTAAAAGATATTAAATTTAAACCACCAAAAGGATAGGAGGATAAAATGCCTAAGAAAAAAAAGTGGAAAAAGGTCTTAATTATTGTATTAACCATTCTGATAATATTAATAATAGGAAGAATAATATATTTGTTTTTAGGAGAAAATGATGAACCCATTACTTCCGTAAACGATTTTGAATCTGTAAAAGAACTAGTTGAATATAATGAATGCGAATATATTAGGATGGCAAACTCTACGGAAGAAGGATATGAAAAGGACATATACATAGAATTTAGCAAAGACCCAATTGAAAGTGATGGGAATGTGAATAAAGTACTTTATGATAATTTAACAAGTCAAATAGCAGGAAAATTATTAGGAACAAACTTTAGAATTATAGATGAAAGCAGGAATATTGTTATAAGAATACAATTTGAAGGAACTACAGTAAACTTATATACAATTAATAATGACTCCCAATACTTTGAACATTTAAAAACACAATATCAAGTAGGAACATATGAAGAAGATGCTCAAACACCAATTAGTATACAATCAAATGAATTAAATGCTATTGTAAACAATAATTGGTCAGTAAATAATTTGAACTTAGGAAGTATTGATAGTGTAGTAAATAGTTACGATATATATTTTAATGAAGGTTATAAAATAAGGAATCTTTATTCAAATGTATTTAATATTATATTTATAAAAAATTATACAAATGAAGTATTCCCTGGAATAACTACAGGAATGACTAATGAACAAGTACAAAGTGTTCTAGGAGAACCAACATATACAGGAAATGCAAGTGGTGTTATAGGATATAAAAATGAAGACTTTTATGCATTTTTCTATGACGGTGAAATTTCGGTATACAGAAATGACCAGACTTATTCTACAAATGAATTTTTAGAAATATTAAATGAATACAATGATTCTGGAGATTATAATAAATTTGTAGAACAGGTTACAAATTTGTGGAGAGATTATGATTCATATACTAAAACACAAGATAGAGTAATCTTACAATATACATTAAAAGGAATAAGAATAGATTTTAATTCTTTAAGCAATAATGGTGTAACAGTATACAAAAATTGCAAAGGAGAATTAGCAGAGCAAATAAAAGGAGGAAGTGTACCAGCTAATGTATATACAAATTTTGATACTGATTTAGTTTTTCAGTATGAGGATAATAGAGTAATGCAAGATATGATGTATAGACATCCTGTAGACCCAATAGAAGAGTTGTATACAGAAGATTATGTTGTTATATATGAACAAACGACAGATGGAGGAATGCAAAATATTAGATTTTTCTCAAGAAATAAAGAAAAGATAGATTTGGAATTAAAAGATATATACATAAATAGTATATATAAATTAGATGAAAACAATTATATATATGCAATATATGGAAGAGGAATCTATAGATTTAACATTGAGACACATGAATACCAGACAATTATAGAAGGAAATCAATCATTTAATATAAATAAAATAGAAAACAATATTATTTATTATGATAATACTCAAATAGAAATATAAGAAAAGGAGGATGCAAGCATGAAAAGATTTATATACAAAATATTGATAGTAATATTTGCTATATCTTTTATGTTTGCATCAATACCATCTTATGGAGCGAATGCAACTACTGGACATACTGTAGAAGAAGTTGGACAGCAAATAGCAAACTGGGCTATTCAATTTTGTAATGAAGCAAAACAAGGTAAATATAATCTTATTTATAGTTGGGGAGATAAAAGAAAAGAGGCGTATAATGCAGCTATTGTAGAAGGTGCTACATATTATTTTGATTGTGTTGGATGGGTAAGCTTTGCGATACATCATGCGACAGGTTTGGGAGGAGATTCTTGGCAAGTTTTTGCGGGACCAACAAGTGAAGAGAATTCATGGCAAAACAAAATAGATTATGATAGGTATGGTACATGGAATGTAACTAGTTTCTCTGAGGTGGGATTTGAAGAAGTTTGGAGAGATGATACAGGATTATACTCTTTACCTACTAATGTGACCGTTCTTCCAGGAGATATATTAATAGCAGAACACCACGTAGGACTCTATGTGGGGAAAGATGAAAATGGAACAGATAGAGTTGTAGATATGTGGAATGCAGGCTTTGATATAAGAACGGTAAGTGCTTTTACAAGTGGTTCAAATGGACGATTGAAGCAAATAGGAAGGGTCTCAGCGTCAACAGCAGCATCAGCAAATTTTGAATTTGTGGCTAATGGAGTAATATTACCAGGAAGTATTGCAGGAGAAGGAACTTCTGGAAATGGTTTTGAATTCAACGGAATGCCAACACAAGTATCATTGTCAAGTAGAAAAGATTTAGAATGGTTATTTGAACAAGTATCACAATTTTTTGGATTTTTTGCAGGACTAATTATCAACTTAATAAAATATTCAATAATGGGCTATATAATTATGGCTGAAAGTTTAGTAAATTTATTACTAAATGCAACAACTGAAAGTTTAAGTCAAACCGCACTAATTCAAAATGACATATCATATGCATACGTACAATTTGCAGATGATTTTTACAATGTAGAAGAAACTGAATATATAGTATCGCCAATAAAAGCAATGAGTGGAGTAGAAGAAAATCAAGAAGGAACAGAAAATGCAGAAGATACAGAGGACTCTACAGAAAATGACCCAGATGCAGAAGTGGAAGCGGCTCTTGGAGCAGATCTAGACTATACAATAGAAGATATTATATACAATAATATACCTTTGTTAGATGTAAATGTATTTACAGATACTCCAGGAGGTCAAAAAGTTGCAGATGACTCAATAGTTGGAATGCTAAGAAGTATAGTAGCAGGATGGTATGTTTCATTTAGAAACTTAGCAACAATTGGACTAGCATTAATAATTGTATACATAGGTATAAGAATTGCACTGTCAACTATTCCAGAAAAAAAGGCAGAATACAAAAGTGCATTATTAAGTTGGATTGTAAGCTTAGCTCTTATTTGGGGAATTCATTATTTTATGATAATAGCTATAAGAGCAAACGAAAGTATATTAAACTTGTTGGAAAATACAAATGTAGATGATACAGTAGTATATGATACAATATTAACAAGAGCTCAAGATAGTAGAATGCATATAGGATTCCCAGCAATGATAATGTATCTTGTATTAGTAATTTATTTTTATAAATTTTTATGGGTATATATTAAGCGTTATTTTACTGTAATGATATTAATTATAATTGCGCCATTTGTTTGCGCTAAATATGCATTTGATGGAGCAAAAGGAAAAAGAGGCACATCACTTTCAAGCTGGATGTATGACTTTACAATGAATGTTCTTTTGCAATCAGTTCATGCATTGCTATATACATCTTTAATGTCGGTAGCACTCAGCATATCAACTGAAAGTATATGGGGATTTATAATAGCACTAGTATTCCTTAATTTTATTCAAAAAGCAGATAAAATATTCCTTGACATATTTAACTTTGGAAAAGGAGCAAACGTTGCAGATGTAGATAGACCATTCTCAAGCAAGGAAAGTTTAGCAGGAGCATTCTTTGCATACCACTATACTAAGAGCTTTTTAGGTTTTGGATGGAGAACGGGAAAGAAAGCTGTTAGAGTAACAGGAAGAGCAGCAACAGGGTTATATAATGTTGGAACAAGAGCTATATTTAAAGAGGATGCAAGGGAAGTTAGAAATGGCGTAAGAAGAAGAATAGATAGTGTCTCAGAATTTAGGGATAGAGGAATTAATACTGTTTATAGGGCATTTCATGGAGGAAAAGATAGTGAATATGTAGAACTTAGAAGATTGGTAAGAAAAGGCGGAAAAGTTGGAAGAGATGCTCAAAGAATATTAAAAGCTAAAAAAGACTTAAGGAGTAAAAAATATAAGACAGGATTTAATATAGCGAAAACAGTACCGCTTAGCCTTCTTGGTATGGCAGCAGCTATACCATTAACAGTAATATCACCACAAGCAGGTGTTGGAACATTTACAAAAGCATTCCAACAATATAGGAAAGTTACTAAACCAAAGACCGAAATACCTTATCATAGAAAGAGATATACAGGAACACAACAACTATTGCAAGTAGTAAGCTTAGGTACATATAAGGGTGCTAAAGCAGAACGTGATGATAGAAAGAAGAAGGAAAATAAAATTACAAACACTATTAAATATATTAAACAGGTTGATACACATTATGACGAAGCACAAGAAACTTGGGATAGAATTGCACCAGGAATGGAAGATAAAGCAAGAAAGAGCTTAATGGACAAAATAAAGAAAATAACAGTAGACGGAAGTGAAAGCAAAGTTAGTGCTAGTGTATACAATTATTTGAACGTAAATGAAACTAGAGAAGTGACTAGAGAAAATATATCTGATATAATAGATGCAGCTTTAGATGATACAGGACTAACTAAAAACTTAACTGAAGAACAAAGAGAACAAGTAAAAACTCAAGTAATGAATGAACACGACTATAGTGAAAATAAATTTATTTCACAAGTAGAAAATATTTCGGCCGAAGTACATAGAGCAGCATTTAATATAAGCTTCGTAAGTGAAGATGAAAAGAGAATAGCAAGTGCTATGGATTCTATTGAAAAAATAAATGCAGAGGCACGAAAAGAAGTAAAAAGTACAGTAACTGACACAGCTCGATTGATTAGAGATATGAAGGTAAAATATAACGACTAAATAAAAGGAGGACAAATATGACAAGGTTTGTCAAGTTGAGGAGAAGGGCTAAAGAAATAATTGTAAGCATTGTAGTAATAATGATATTACTGGGGCAACTTTCTAATATAGTAAACGCAACTGGGACTACAGAAACTCAAGCGGAATCAAAAAACGTAGAGTCTTGGACTTTTAATTTATTTGGTATGAAAGAAGTTACAATGATAGCAGGGGATAGACCAGCAGGAGATACTAATTATAATGTGATTTACGAAAATGACGACCCAAATCTTAGTTACCAATCAATAGAATTACTATTAATAGAAGATGAAGATTTATTTTATGATACTTTTCCAAATGGAAATTATGCGTCATTTAATGGATATTGGAATGAACATATAAAAAATGCCTATCTTAATCCCCAAGGTAGGGTAGCATATGACACAATGGGACAATTTATGTTAGGTATAGGCTATAATGACACAGAAAATAGATATGATGAAAATGCAAGAAATGAGTATTGTGGACTAATTAATAAATTTGGACAAGGACCAAACCTAGAACAATTTGCAGGAGTTACGGCAGAGATTACTAAAACAGAAAAATATACAGATGAAAATGGTGAAAGCCATGAAACAACAGAAGTTATTAAACAAGACGAAGAATCCGAAGAATCCGAAGGTTTCCTTGGAGGTCTATTAGGTGGAATTATATCAGTATTCATGAACATACTTAGATACATTCCAGTAGTAATTGCAACAGGACTAGGAAGTATTATTTCATCAATAGATGCAGCAATTACAGGACAAAATATAGTTAATGGTTTAACTCTTGATGCAATATTATTTAATAGAGTTGAACTTACAAGTATAGATTTCTTCTCAACTTCTACAGATGATACAGTAAATGCAATTAGAGATAATGTGGCAGTTTGGTATGTTGGAATTAGAAATTTATCAGCAGTTATATTATCGGTAATTTTACTTTATGTAGGTATAAGAATGGCGATTGCTTCAGTAGCAGAAGATAAAGCAAGATATAAGAAAATGTTATTTAACTGGGTAGTAAGCTTAGCACTCTTATTCCTATTACATTATATTATGCAAGCAGTAATTGCAATTAATAATTCATTAGTAAATATTATGCAAAATACAACAGCACAATCCATAGCAGATGGTTCGGAAAAATTTGAAGATGTAATGAAAATGTTTAGAACCGCGGCTTATGACTGGAATGTAGGACCAGTAAATGGAATAGCATATGCGCTTATATATTTATTATTAACTATAATGACATTTATTTTCTTACTTACATATTTAAAACGTATGATAACAATAGCATTTTTAATTATGATAGCACCAATTATAACTATTACATATTCAATAGACAAAATGGGAGATGGAAAATCGCAAGCATTAAATGCATGGCTTAAAGAGTTCATATACAATATTTTAATACAACCATTCCACTGTATAATATATTTGGCATTGGTAAACTCATCATTCCAAATATTAAATACTACAGGAAACATTAATGTTTTTGACGGTGGAGTAGCAAGTAATTTAGGACCAGCAGTATTCTGTTTTATGGTTGTAATATGTATGTACAAAGCGGAAGATATAGTGAAAAATATATTCAACTTCAAAGCTTCAAGTATGCCTCAAGCTATTGCACAAACGGCTATGTTTGCAACAGCATTAGGAGCACTTGGTAAAGCAGGAGGAAAAACAGCAGCAGTAGCAAGTAGAACAAGAAGAAATACTCCAAACTATGGCAGAAATGGTGCACAAAATAGAACTGGAACAAATTCAACAAGAACAGCTCAAAATAATAACGGAGGTGGAGGAACACTGCCAAACGGAGGAACACCGCCAAACGGAGGAACACCGCCAAACGGAGGAACACCGCCAAACGGAGGAACGCCACCAAATGGAGGAACATCACCAAATGGAGGAACACCACCAAACGGAGGAACACCACCAAATGGAGGAACACCACCAAATGGAGGAACACCACCAAATGGAGGAACACCACCAACAGCAGCACAAGGCGGAAATAATACTAGAGGAAGAAGAATTATTTCTGGTGTAAAGAAAGCTGGTGGAGCAATATTAAGAAATACTGTAAAAGCAACAGGATATGCAGTAGGACTTACTCTTGGAGCAGCAACAGGTAATGTTAATGTCGCTATTTCTGCAATGAAAGGAATTGGTGGAGCTACATCAGGAGCTATGAACCGTCAAAAAATAAGTGCAAGACAAAGAAATTTAGCAAAGGCATACAATAATTTCTCAAGTGAACATCCAGAGTTAGACGAAAAGACTAGAATAGCTTACAGTAGAAAATTATTAGACCAAGAAATTGAACCACAAACAGATGCAGAAAGAGAATATGTAGAAGCAATGAGAGACATGGGCGACATATATGAGCAAGGAGGACTTTCATCAGATGATGCTGCAGATAAAGTGGAGAAAACAATAAAGAAAATTCAAGATGGAGAAATTTCAGAAATGAGTGCCGCACAAAGATATCGTGCACAAGCAAAAAATTATATAGATAGATATAGAAATAGAACAAGACGAAACAACAATAATGGTGGAAATGGCAATAATAACAATGGTAACAACAATAATCCATAACAAAAAGGCAGGTGAGAAATAATGGACGAAGATAATAATAATAGTATTGAAACTGTGCAAAAGGATAAACAACAAGGGCAGAATGGTGGCGGAGTTAAAAATGCAGTAAAAAACGGAGCAAAAAAAGTAGGCGAAAAATCTAAACAATTAAAAAAATGGGCTTCAAAACTTAAAAGTCTGCCTGCTATATTACCAGCATTAGGAATAATATTATTAGTTATCCTAATAGTAGGATTAATTGCATCCATTATTTCTATGCCTGGAATGTTCCTCGGAAATATAAAGGAAGCAGCGATAAGCGTATGGAATGAAATATGTACATTTTTTGATGGAGCTGCTGTTGAACGTGCGGTATCAGAAGAAGATGAAATAGAATTAGCACAAAGAATTCATGCAATGGGATATGATATTGTAGGAAGTGGATTTTCAGATGTTACAGCATATGATGAAGACGGAACACCAACAGAGTTTGCTAATTTTAGTGATGGAAAAAACTACCTTAGGGCATATCTGATTGCAAATGAATCTACGTATACAATAGCTCAATGGAGTATTAGTGGAGAATGGCAAAACTTTTTCAATTTTATAACAACCCGGTGATTATGAGGGAGCAACAAATTTTACACAGGGAATGATAAATATAGTAGATGATGAAAATTTACACAGTTTAATATTAGATTTAGGAACTGCATATATGACAGCACCACTAAAATCTTTTGTTAACAATGATATTAGCATAGATAGAGATTCAGAAACATTAGTTGTAAAGCCAGGACTTCTAGGAGGTTTTGTAAGAGATACATATTATTTTGATTTATCTACTTGGACATCAAGATATGGAAAACCAGTAGAATTAATGCTAGCATTGCATTTAGCAACAATGATGCCAGATTTAACATATGACCTAGCAACAATGGAAGAATTTAATACAAAGGTAGACCTTGCATTCTCCAGAGTTGATGTAGAGTATACTGTAAGTTATCAAGGAGTAACTATTCCAGATGATGTTGGGAAAGCTAAAAAAGCTTTAGAAGAAGCTGAGATAAGTATTACTGATGAACAAATAAAAGAATTAGTTAACTTGGCAAGTGGAGGAAAAGAGGGATTTTTAGAATGGCTATCTACTTTAATAACTGGAGACACTGCATGGCCAAGAATAACAGCAGTAAGGAATCATTGGTTTTATGAAGATTTTACTTTTGATTATGGAAAGGGAGCAACAATAGAACAAACAATAACATATACTCCAGATGGAGAAGATGATCCATTAGCAGATATAGCATCAAATATAACACTAGCAGCAACAATAAGTAATTCATACTATCAACTAAGCGACCCTAATCCAGAAGGACCAAATGAAAATATTAAAAAATTATTCCTGGGTGATGGAGATGAAGACAATAAATTTCCAGGGAAATATTATCAATATGATGGAACTAGGGAAAGAGCACAAGTAATAGCAAATGCAAAAGCAGTGGATGAAGGAAAAAGTACCTATACTTTCGATGGACAAGAATATGAAGTAGAAGATAAAACAATATCGAAAGAACCAGTTAACTTTCAGGTAGAAACAAAATTACCTAATGGACAAGAAATAAAAGGAACAAAAAACGCATTTGAAGCATTTTCTATTTTGGAAGGAATGAAAAGTGAAGCAGCAGAAAAAATATATAGAAATCTACAAGAATTATTAATAGAATTAGATTATTTTACAGAAGAAGATTTTCAAGTACCAAGCACAGAAGTACTAGAATGGATTTTACCAGGGCATACTCCACCAATGTGGCCTATAAGAGAAGCTAATGAATATGGTGCATTTATTAGGTCAGAAAATAATTTGGAAGATGGTTTTAGCGCAGGAGAAGAAGTAGTAGCCCCAGCAGATGCCACAATAACAGAAATAGGTTCAGACTCTATAAAACTAAAACTAAAAGCAATTGATGATGCTACTTTAACACAATTGCAAAGAAAATTAGGAGAGGACAGTAACGTAGTACTAGATGGAAATAGTGTACTAGATATGGAAATTTTAATTCAAGGAATAGCAGTAGATAGTTCACTTACAGTATCACAAGAAATAAAAAGAGGAGATACAATTGGAGCTACAACAGAAGAAGATATACATGTAATAATGTATAATAAAGATAAATCAGTTGTGGATAACTTAAGCGATTATTTAACTCCAGATTATGGCGGAGCATTAAATGTTGTATTAGGAACAGACTATGTAGTTAATACTAATATGGATTCAAATAATGTAATAAGAGATGCTGAAACATTTAGAAACGCATTTTCTTCATATGAAAACATTGTAGATAATGCAGAAGCTTTCTTAGAAATGCAAGAAACATATGGAGTAAATGCAGTATTTGCAGCAGCAGTTACAATAGCTGAATCAGGAGGAGGAGAAAACTGGGTATCAATTCCAGAATCATCACATAACTGGGCTTCATTTACAGTTGGAGATTGGGAGGGACCAACTACAGCTGACCGGTAAATGGAGAGCATATTCAAGCTATGAAGAAGCAATAATGGATTTTGGAAGATCAATATCAACTTATGGTGTCTATTTTGGAGGAGGAAATTACAGTATTACTGATATTTGCCAAGCATATTGTGGTGGTGAACCTACATGGTCAAATAATGTGTCAAATATAATGACAAATGCTCTAAAAAAAGCAAGCGAAAGTATCAGTGGAGCTGGTGGTAATTTATCGAGTCAACTAAGATAATACATAAATAAAAGATATTATACGAGGGAAGACTATGAAAATAATAATAAAAATAATAATTATATTGCTATTTGTATTACTATTAGGTCAGTTAATTTATTACAATTTAAATAATAATGTTAATGAAAGTAATACAAATAGCACGAATGAAATTCAAAAAATAATGGTAAATGAAGAAGGAAATGTGTTTACATATAATGTAATACAAACTCCAGATAATGTAATTGAACCAGATAATTTCTATGTGGTAGAAAGATATTCTACTGGCATAGTTAGTTCAGAAGAATTGAGACAATCAATAGAAAAATTCATAACGGAAGATGTAAAAACAATTCATAATCAGACAACAGGAAGATCAATTAACTATAAACATCAGTACTATGATAATCATACAGCCGAAATAAATGCTATGGGAATATATAGTGCTGAAGATTATAGTGAAATATCAAGGCAAATTAATTTACTAGAGACATTTGATACATATGGAAACAGCCATATAGATACAAGCAGTTATGAAGACGTAGAAGAAGATTATGTTAGATTCAAATTAACAATAACATATGAAAGTGAAAGAAATGTAGAAATCTATGTAAATTTAGCCAAAAATGATAATATAGAACCCAAAATAAAATTTACTAGTGGAGTGTAAAATGGATAAGAAATTAAAAATAGTTTTAATAGCAATGGCTATATTAGGATTGATAGCACTTAATTTAATAGTATTTCTTAATGCTCATGAACCACAGACAGCGGATAATAACAATGAAACAAACATAATTAACACGATTGTAGAACATAACATTGCGACAGAAGAAGAAACAGAAGCAGACAGAAAAGAAATGTTAAGTAATTCTACAGAAGCAACAAGAATGAAAACATATATCGGTCAATATATATCAGCAATAGATAGCAAAGATTATGAAACAGCATATAACATGCTATACCAAGAATTTAGAAATACATATTTTAAAACACTAGAAGAATTCATAACATATGTGGAAAACAAATATCCAGATGAAATAATGATAACATATAATAATATGGAAAGAGAAGGAACAATCTATATAATATCAATAAGTATACAGAATCCATTAGATAGTAATTTTCAAGCAGTAGAGCAAAATATTGTAATACAAGAAAAAGATTTAAATAATTTTACACTATCTTTTAATGTAGAATAAGGAGAAAAAAATGACCTTTAATTCAAAATTAACTCTAGCTATAAGAAATTTCTTTAAAAAATATGGTAAAATATTATTTATAGTTTTCATAGTATGGCTAATAATATTTTTATTTAACACATATTTAAAAAACATACAAAGAGAACCAATTGCAACAAATACATATAACCCAGATAATCCAGTTATAGAATATGGAGGTTCTATACCAAATAGCGAAAAAGAGCCAGTAAAAAATACATTAGATACTTATCTTAAATACTGCAAAAATAAACAATATGAAAATGCATATAACATGCTAACTGATGACTGCAAAAAATATATGTATGAAAATAATATAACTAACTTTCAAGAATATGTAGATAATATATTTTCAACATACAATAGCTACTCGTATAATCAAAATTATTCAAATGTAGATAATAAATATATTTATGATGTAACAATTCTAAACAGCAATATTTTAGCAACAGGAACAACAGGGGGATATGATTCTTACAAAGAAAAAATAACAATAGTAAATGAAAATGGGACTAAAAAAATTGCTAATCAAGGATATATAGATAATGAAGAAATTGGAATAGAGGCAGAAGACGATTATTTAAGAATAAAAATTGCTTCAAAAGATATGAGTTACAGTAGAGTAGGCTACAATTTAGAAATTACAAATAAAACAACTAGAACAATAGTAGTATCGGATAAGCAAGCATCAAAAGAAGTAACATTAAATGTTGATGGAGAATATAGAACAGCTAATAATTTAGATATAGAAAATATAATTTTAGAACCAGGAGAAACCCAAACAATTCAATTAATTTTCGATAAATACTATGATTCCAACAGAAATGACTTAGAAATAAACTTTAACTATATAAGAGTATTGAATAACTATAATGAAAATATGGCATTAGAAGAGCAGAATGCAGCAGCTATTAGAATTTATAGTTACAATGTAGGATTAAAATAATCATAAAAAATCACTTAAAACAATATAATGTTTTAGGTGATTTTTATATGAAAAAAACAATAACTATATTATTAATAATTATTTGCATATTATTTAGTAACATATATGTATATGCAGATGATGAAAATGAAATCATAGATGAACCTATAATAGAAGAACAAGAGAAAAAGGAAATAGAAACAGCAGCTTCTTCAGATACTAAGCCAACTATAAATTCAAGAAGATATGCAATATATGATAGATTATCAGGAAGATGCTTATATGGAGAAGATGAGAATAAGCAGACAGCAATGGCATCTACTACTAAGATAATGACATCAATAATAGTTGTAGAAAATTGTAAATTAACTGATGTAGTAACTGTAACAGCCAAAGCAGCAGGAATAGGGGGCTCGAGGCTAGGACTGGAGAAAGATGACAAAGTAACAGTAAATGACTTATTATATGGACTAATGCTTAGATCAGGAAATGATGCT
>CALXVF010000007.1 GCA_944391895.1 uncultured Clostridia bacterium | reverse complement strand
AATAAATTGATTGATATTTGTATTAATCGTCAAGAGAGCCAAAAAAAAGTTGTAAATAACTACTTCGACGGCACCAAGTAATTATCCCCCGGCTAATCCGGGGCTTTTTACTTATAACGCCTAAAATGCTATGTCACAAGCAGAGTCTCAAGGCTAATAACTATTCCGACGCATGCGTCTCTCGTTACCCGTTAAACGTGTCTTTATAATCTTTTATTAATATTTGGTCATACATCATATCTTCTTGTTCTTCTATAACGATTCTAGTTGTTACTATTCATATATCTTACCTAATTTACTCCTTCATATACTAGATGTACTTTGTCTTTTATGGCTTTTCTTATATATTTATTATAATCCTCTACTGTACCGATATTTTTTTATCATTTCTTCTAGGTTACTATTATTAGTTTTTTCGAATTCAGAATCCATAATCAATATAAAATTTAATTCTATTTTTCTAAATAACATTTCCATATCGCTATTATAATGAAATAATCTAAAATCTATAAACTTATTATATTCTTCTACTTGAATTTTTTTATTTTTCATATCGAGTTCTTTTCTATGTTCTTTAAGTGTTTCAAGTTTAATTGTAAAATCTTTAAGAGTATTATTATATTCCTCTATAATTAAAGACTCATTTTTATTAAAATTATTAATTTGAGACTGTTTTTCATTTTCTAATTCTTTTAATTCTCTTTTTAATGGTTCTATTTTTCCGTTTTGCCAAATAATAACCCCAATCTTCCATAAAATATTAAATATTACAAATATAATAATTATATTTACTGCTGAAGAAAATCCATAAGTAAAAATAAAAAATAATGCGATTAAAAATATAATACTATTTATTATTATTCTATATGCTGACCCTAATGAACCTTTATCTGCTCTAATAGCTTTTATATTTGTATTTATATCCTGAAACTTTTTTTCATACTCATTATTTATCTTTTCTAAACTTGGTATATTATTTTTTAAAAGATTAATTTGATTCTCTGTATCATTAATTTCTCCATCTAAGTCTTGAATTTGATTTACTAATTCAGCATCTCCAATTCTTAAATAATTTTCAAAAGACTTTAAATCATCATAATTTACTTTCAAATCATCACACAATCTAATTTTTCTTTGTTCAATTTCAAATTGTTGTTGCTGAATTTGTAACATTTTTTGATGTTCCAATTTATTTGCTTCGATTTCTAATTTCGTCATTCTATCGATTTCAGCAGCTCTTCGAATTGCATTTGCTTGTATTATCGCATTATTTCTATCATTTTCTTGCCTCTTTTTCTCCATTTCGTTAGCTTTTTTTAAGTTTTCGTTTTGCTCATACAAAAGCTTATCTCTTTCGTATTCTCTATATTTTTCTTCGCCTTTTAAATCGCCATATCTTAAATTATCACTTATGCTAGGCTTTATTCCCATACTATACTCCTTATTTATAATTTTTTATAGATTAAAATTTTTTTCTTCTTATTAAATTACATATGTTTAATGTTAATTACTCTGTTACAAATATAACATTGTTTTTTATTTATTACAAGTACCACTATTGGTTTATTTTTAGATTACTATTTCTATAAGTATTGCTTATTATCTGTATAATTATGACTTCATATAAAATGAAATATTATTTCTTCTATAATGTAAAATCCCTCCACCCCGAATAAATCAGGGTGGAGGTTAGGTAGTTACAGGTCTTCCTTTTGTTGGATTCCCCATTCATGGACTTTCTGTCGCCACATCGTTTGGTACACATCTTCGCAATAATGCCCGCAGACAGGTTCTCTCATTTCGACGTTTTTTCTCACACGTCTTACTTCGTCCTCGAGCCCTCCTACGAATGTGATGCTTTCATCTTGATAAGATATGATGAACTCATCTCCTTCAAGTTGGTAAAGCAGCATTGTTATTATCCATGCCACATCCCTTCCAGAAACTCGCACGTAACCGCAAGCAGCTACATGTTTGCCTCGAAGCCTTAAGTCACAAGCACTTGATGGAAAGTGCTCAAATGCTTTTCTTTCCACCAAGACGAGTCCATCATTCTCACTTTCAGTAAAGCCAACGAACAATTGCCGTCCGCTGCTATCACCGGGAAAAAGTAGACCTAACCTTGCTGTCAGAGTTTCAAGCCAGAATTTTACTTCTTGACTTGTTTCGTACAAATCGCGGAACCGTTTGTCACCTTCCTCCTTAAAGGACAGTCTCATGTCGTAGCGATCTTCCTCCATACATGGGATGATTTCTACCTTCATTTTCATCATGTTCATTCCTCCAATTTATTGTTTTACGCAATTCCCAAGGAGTCTTTGCAAGGAATATCATAAAACTTAGTGTACATAATATTATATCATTTTTTTATGAATTAGTCAAATTAAATACGTTTCTAGGTTTTATTTCTCAATTTTTTGTAATTCTTTTTCTGTTTTCTTTATTTCTTCTGCTCTTTTTACTTTTTGTGTAGTTGTTTTTATCATTGGCTTATCTGTAACTATTACTTTCTTTATGTGCTTAAATGTAGGTAGATTTTTATTTATTTCTTTTACATCTTTCCAAATTGTTTTTTCATAATCTTCTTCTTTAAGTTCTGGATAATCTTTTTGCATAACCTCTTTATTATATACTATTTTTGCAACAAGCATTGTATCAGTATTGCTTTCTTCTCTTGCAAAGACCATACATTCTGCTACATAAGGCAATTTTGAAATTAAAAATTCAATTTCTTGAGGATATACATTTTTTCCATTTCTAAGTACTATGATATCATTTTTTCTTCCTGTCATGAAAATAAATCCTTCATCATCAATATATCCAAAATCTCCTGTTTTGAACCATCCATCTTCAAATGCTTCTTTTGTCTTTTTCTCATCATTATAATATCCAAGCATTATATTTGGTCCTTTTGCTAAAATTTCTCCGACTCCATCCTTATCTGGATTATGTATTTTTATTTCTACATTGTCTAAAGGATATCCTATAGAACCTGGTTTATGTTTATTTTCTGCTTCTGCTGTAAGAACCGGAGATGTTTCTGTAAGACCATATCCTTGTATTGAATTTATTCCAAAATTGTTTAATCCTATTATTGTATCTTTATCTAAGGATGCCGCTCCATAAAGCACCATTCTTAATTTTCCACCAAAATTATCTATTATTTGTTTAAATACTTTTTTCCTTATGTCTATATGAGCTTTTAAAAGAGTATTTGATATTTTTGTCATTGTATTTATTAATTTTGTTTTTCCTTGGTCTGCAATAGCTTTCGTTATTTTTTTGTACATTGTTTCTAATACTAATGGAACAGCTACAAATATTGATACTTCGTACTCTTTTAGGTTTGCTTGTATGTATCTTAATCCATCACAAAATGCAATTGTTGCTCCACTATAGAATCCATATAATATTGTAATACTTGACTCAAATGTATGATGTATTGGTAAAAATGAAAGTAGTATATCATCTTGTCTTATTCTAAAATGCGTTTGATATGCATACATATTTGAACATACATTGTTTTGGGAAAGCATTACTATTTTTTCAGCACTTGTTGTTCCTGAAGTAAATAGCATTATTGACATTGCATCACTATCTATTTTTACTTCATCATATAATTTGCTTTTTTCTTTTATTAATTTTCTTCCTTTTTCTAATAAATCTTCAAACTTTATTACTTCTGAATCATCTTCAGTTGCATCTATACATATTAGTTTATTAAGATTTATTTCATTATCATTTTTAAGTTTTTTAAATAACTCATTATGCTTTTTTTCATATATTACTGCATCTACTTCACTTCTTTTTATTAATGATAATATTTCTTTATCTGGAAGTGCTTTATCTAATGGAGCTATTACCATTCCTCCGCAAGTTACTGCCAAATAGCTTATACACCATTCGTATCTATTTTCACCTATTAATGCTACTCTTTTTCCTTTCAAGCCTAAATCTAACAATGCTGTACTTAATGCTTTTACATCTTTTACTACTTGACTATATTTCTTTTCTACATATTTTACTGGATCTGCTCCTAAATTTTCTTTGTATTTATATGCAATATTATTTGAATAATTTTTTGCTACATAGTCTAATAACTCTCTATAATTATTCATTTTTGGAAGTTCTTTTACCTCTTCTTTTTTCATAATTTTCCTCCTCATTATTTATTGCTATCTTTATAATATAACATGTATACATTTTTTTCAAGAATTAACAATAAGTTTAATAAAACTTTTTTGACAAAATATTGCTTTTTTCGACATATGAGTATATAATATATCCATAATTATAACTCATTTGAGAGGATGTTAAATATGAATAAAGTTTTTGCACTTACAGATCAACAGAAAAATGTTTGGAACTCTGAAATGTTTTATAGTGGCACTAATATTAATAATATTGGAGGATATTTATTAATTAACGAAAAAGTTGATTTCAAACTTTTAGAACAAGCCGCTAATATTTATGTAAAAAACAACGAAGTAATTCGTTATAAATTTAGTCTAAAAGGAACAGAACCTGTTCAGACATTAACTGAATATTCACCTTTTAAATTAGAAATAATCTCTGTAGACAGTATGGACGCTTTAGTGGAAATTACTACAGAGCTTGTATCAAAACCCTTTAAAATACTAGATAGTAATTTATATAATTTTAATTTATTTTCTCTTCCTGACGGAAGAGGCGGAATTATCCCAATATTTCATCATCTTATAAGTGATGCTTGGAGTTTAAGTTTATTCATCTCTGAATTTATTGATATTTATTCAAAATCGTCAAAAGGCACTGATGAATTTACTGCTTACCCATCATATTCTGAATACATTGTTTCTTCTCAAGAATATGAAAATAGCAGTAAATACTTAAAAGACAAAGAATTTTGGGATAATATTTTTGGTACTTTACCAGAGCTTACTTACATATTTCCAAAAAAGAATATATCTAGCTCTAATTCAAGTCGAAAAATTTGTTCTTTTGATAAGTCTTTTTACGACTCTATAACAGCATATTGCAAAGAGCATAAATGTTCTGTTTATACATTTTTTATGGCTGTTTTTTCTATTTACTTAGCTAAAGTAAATAATGCTTCTTCAGCGCTTTTAGGAACTCCTGTATTAAACAGAAGTAATTTCAAAGAAAAAAATACATCTGGAATGTTCGTAAGTACAGTTCCATTTAAAATAGACATTGATTCTAATCTTAATTTCATTGATTTCTTAGGAAAGGTTTCGCTAATGCAAACCTCTATCTTTAGACACCAGAAATACCCATATTTAAAATTATTACAAGATATAAAGAAAAAATACGATATAAGTGAAAACTTATATGATTTTGTGCTATCTTACCAAAATGCTAGAGATAATAGACAATCTTCAGATATTGACTACAAAACTGAATGGTTCCCTGTTTCAAATATAGCAGAATCTATAGAAGCACATTTTTATGATATGGATGATACTGGTTCTTCAAGTATTTACTATTATTATCAAACTGAGAAATTTGCTGAAAAAGATGTCGAATTATTGCATAAAAGAATTATATCTATAGCTAATCAGGTTCTTGCTAATCCTGTTATAAAAAATATTGACATTACTATAGATGAAGATAAAATTAAGATTGATAATTTTAATAATACAAATTTTGATTATAACAAAGAGGAAACAATTGTTGATTTACTTGAAAAACAAGTAAAAAACTTTCCAGAGAAAGATGCTATTATTTTTAAAGATGTTTCTCTTTCTTATGAAGAATTAGAAGAAAAATCTAACAAAACCGCTAACTTTCTTTTAAGTAAAGGCGTTGAAAAGAACGATGTTATTGGAATTATGTTTCATCGTAGCTTAGACATACTTCCTTCTATTTGGGGTGTTCTTAAAGCTGGCGCAACATATATGTTAATAGACCCTTCTTTGCCAGAAGACAGAATTCAATATATGCTTGAAAATTCCAAAGCAAAATTTGTAATCACCAATTTGTATTTAAATTATAAATCATACAATTTGGATACAATAAAATACTACAGTACCAATTTGCCCGATATTGAAACTTCTAATGATGACAACTTTTGTGTAATTTATACTTCAGGTTCCACAGGTAAACCTAAGGGAGTAGTTTTAAAACGTTTAGGCATAATAAATTTATTTTACAGTTATAGAGAATTGCTTCATACATCTGACTGTAACAATTTTTTAAGCACTAGTACAGTTGCATTTGACATGTTTATTGTTGAAAATTTTGTCTCTATTCTTGATGGAAAAACTGTTATTTTAGCTGACGAAAATGAACAAACAGTTCCTGCTTTTACAAGCAAACTTATTAAAAAATATAATGTAGATTTTATTTTAAGTACACCTTCTAAAATAAATCTATTACTAGACATACCAGACTGTTTAAGGAATGTAAAAGTTCTTCAATTAGGTGGAGAAGTATTTAAACCTGTTCTATTTAAGAAATTAAGACAAGCTACGTCAGCTGCAATTCATAATGGATATGGCCCTTCTGAATGTAGTGCCTGTGCATCAGATAAACTAGTGGTTGATGAAAATATTACTATTGGTAAACCTAATTTAAATACAAGAATTTTTATCAAGAATAAAGATAATAACATACTTCCTATTGGATATCCTGGAGAAATTGTTATTGAAGGTGATGGTGTCGGCAAGGGATATCTAGGCAAATATGATTTTAACGGTACATATCATACTGGAGATATGGGAATTCTTTCTGACTCAGGTGAATTAATTTACTTAGGCCGAAAAGATAATCAAATAAAGTTGCACGGATTGCGTATAGAATTAGATGAAATTACCAATAAATTAGTTCAGTTGCCAGAAGTATCTAATGCTATTACTATTATAAAAAAGGTAAATGACATTGACTGCATATGTTCTTATGTGAAAACTGATGCTAAAATATCTGAGAAATCTGTGAAAGAATCATTATCTAAAAAATTGCCTAAGTATATGGTTCCTACACATATAGTTTTTGTAGATTCTTTCCCTATTACTATTAATGGAAAAATCGATACTAAAAACTTACCAGAAATTGTTGTAGATAAATCTAAGTTTGTACCTTGTTCTTCTGAAACAGAGAAGAAACTTGAAGTGATTTGGAAAAAAATATTTGAGCAAAAACAAATTGGAGCTAATATTAGTTTCTTTGATTTAGGCGCTGATTCTTTAGAAACCATTAGATTGGTTTCAGAAATATATAGTAGTATGAATATTAAAATCAATATTCAGGATGTTTATAATCACTCTACTATTGCTGATTTAGCGAAATTCTTAGATACTTTAGATGTTGAAAAAACTGACATAATTCAAAAGCGTAAGCAAGCTGAATTTTATCCAGTTACTTCAGCTCAAAGAAGAATTTACTATACTGTAAATATGGAAAACAATAATTTAGCTTATAATACACCTTTTGGAATTTTATTTAAAACTAAACCTGATTTAGACAAATTAGAAAACTGCATTTCAAAAATATTAAATAGCCATGATGCTTTTAAAACATATTTTGTTTTGCAGGATAGTGATGTTTATCAAAAATTAGTAGACCATGTAGATTTTAAATTGCCTATAAAAGATTATAAAAATGAGGATTTTATTACGCCTTTTGATTTATCTAAGGCACCTCTTATTCATGCTGAATTAGATAGTTATGATGGAAAATATTTATTACAACTAGATATTCACCACATAATTTGTGATGGTTCTTCTATTAATATTTTTGCAAAAGAATTATGTGATTTATATAATGGAAAAGAATTAAAAGAACAAGAAATAGATTACATTGACTATGCTTTGTCGGAAAATATAACTGAAGATGACAAAGAATTTTGGACATCACAATTTACAAATGGTATTCCTTTATTAAATATGCCTACTGAATTTGAGCGTACAAGTACAAAATCTTTTGAGGGAGATAATATATATTCTAAATTAACTAATGTAGCGCAGATAAATGATTTATGTAAGACGTTTAATATAACACCATATATGTTCCTACTTTCATGTTTTTATGTTTTACTATATAAATACACAATGCAAAATGACATTATTGTTGGAACTCCTGTTGTTGGAAGGAATAATCCTAGGCTTGAAAACATTATAGGTATGTTTGTAAATACTTTACCTTTAAAACAAAATATACAATCAACAAATAGATTTTCTGACTTTCTATCTATAGTAAAGAATAATTGTTTAAATTCTTTCAACCATCAAACTTATCCATTTGATGAACTTGTAAAAGAACTTAATGTAACTAGAGATAACAGTAGAAACCCTATGTTTGATGTCATGTTCATATATGAAAGTGGCGGTAGACCAGAGTTTAAAATTGGAGACATTAAAGTTGATTATGTTATACCCAAAAACAATACTTCAAAATTTGACTTTTCATTGGAGATAACTCCTAATAATCAAAGTTTTGATTTAAGATTGGAATATTGTACTAAATTATATGGTAAAGAGTTCATGGAGACATTACTTAATTGTTACATTAATATTGTGAGTGCAGTTATCGAGAATGTAGATATTCAGATTTCAAAAATTAATATGTTATCTGAAATTCCATACATTTATCCTACTTTAGACTATCCTGAAGATTTAAGAATTATTGACCTTTTTGAAAAGCAAGTAGCATTAACTCCAAATAAAACAGCTTTAGTTTTTGGTGATAAAAAATATACTTATAAAGAATTAGAAATTAAAGTTAATAAATTAGCTAATTACTTAATAACTTTAGGAAAAAGTGATGTTATGGGTATAATGATGGATAGATCTTCTAACCTTATTGTTTCAATGTTAGCAGCATTGAAAGCTGGTTCAGGATATTTACCTATTGATCCTACATACCCTGAAGATAGAATTAAGTATATTATAGAAGATAGTGAAGTTAAAGTTATTTTAACAGAAGAAAAATACAAAGATATGTGCCCTGTTTCAGCAGTTTTAGTTGATGATGACAGTATTTATAAAGAATATAAACAATTTGATACAGATCAAACTCCAGATGATATTTCTTATATGATTTACACTTCTGGTTCAACAGGTAAACCTAAAGGAGTTATGCTAAAACAATCAAGTGTCGTCAACTTTATATATGGAATGTGTGATAGAATGCCTTTAGAGAATAAAACGGTAGTATCTATTACAACTATGTGTTTTGATATATTTGTATTTGAAAGTCTACTTCCATTATGTACTGGAATGAAAGTAGTAATGGCAAGTAATGAAGAGCAAAATAACCCTATACTTTTAAATAAGCTTTGTTTAAAAAATGGGGTTCAAATTATTCAAACAACACCTTCTAAATTTAAACTTCTTATGACAGACAATTTAGATTATTTAAAACATTTAGAAGTAATTTCATTAGCTGGAGAACCTTTCCCTCTTGATTTATTGAATAGTATTAGGAAAGTATCTCCTGCAAGAATATTTAATATGTACGGTCCAACAGAAACTACAGTGGGCTCAACTTTAAAAGAATTAACTAACTCAAAAGAAGTTACTATAGGAACTCCTATTGCAAATACTCATGTATTTGTTTTAGATAATGATATGAATTTTGTACCTTATAATGTTCCTGGAATGCTTTATATTGGTGGAGACGGTGTATCTATTGGATATATGAATAATCCTAAACTTACTGCTAAAAGATACTTAAATTATAATGGTGAAAGGATATATAATTCTGGTGACCTGGTTAAATTACTTCCTAATGGAGAGTTAGAATGTTTAGGTAGATCTGATTTCCAAGTTAAAGTTAGAGGACTTAGAATCGAACTTGGAGAAATAGAAAGTTCAATTTGTGCATATCCTGGAGTAAAGGATGCTGTTGTTACTGTCAAAAAAATAAATAACAGAGATATTTTATGTGGATATTTTGTAGCAGATGGAAGAGTGGCTTACTCTACATTAAAGAAGTCACTAGCTAAAAAGCTACCTAATTACATGGTTCCAGCATATTTGTTACAAATAGAAACCTTTAAATATACACCTAATGGAAAAATAGATAGAAAAGCTTTGCCAGATCCAGTTTTCAAAGCTAAAGAAATAATTGCTCCTGAAAATGAATTACAAAACACAATCTTAAATATTTGGAAGTCTATTTTATCTATTGATGAAATTAGTATTGATGATAATTTCTTTGATATAGGTGGAGACTCATTATTTGCATTAAAAATGCAAGTTGAACTAATGAAACACAACTATAATGTAAATTATGGAGATATTTTTAAAAATAATACAATTCGTGATTTAGCAGCTTTTATACAAAACAGCGAGAAAGAAAATTCATCTCCTATTTATAAAAAACAAGATTTTAAAGCAATTAATAAACTTCTAGCTCAAAATTCTACTTTTAGAGCTTTAAAACTAAGACAAAAAACTATTAAAAATGTTTTACTTGTTGGTGCAACTGGATTTTTGGGAATTCACGTTCTAGCAGAATTATTGAAATTAGATGATATAAAAATATATTGTTTAATTCGTAAAGACCCTAGTACCTCTCCAGAAAATAAGTTAAAACGTAAGTTCCAATATTATTTTGGTAGTGACTTAAGTAACTTATTTGGTAGCAGACTATTCGTTATAGCTGGAGATATTACATTAGATAATTTTAACACTTCTAACGAAATATATGAATTTTTAGGTAATGAAGTTTCTTGTGTAGTTAACTGTGCCGCTTCAGTTAAGCATTTTGGTAATTACTCAGATTTTGAAAAAATAAATGTTATCGGAGTGAGAAACTTGGTGGAATTCTGTGAAACCTACCATAAAGAATTTTATCAAACTTCAACTATAAGTGTTTCTGGAAACACAATGACTTCACTCCCAAGTAGTTTCAATCCTAATAAAAGGGTATACTTTGGTGAAAATAATTTATTTGTTAATCAACCACTTAATAATGTATATGTTAGAAGTAAATTTGAAGCAGAAAAATATGTATTAGAAGAAATTTCTAAGCATAAATTAAAAGGACTTGTGCTAAGAATAGGGAATATTACTAATAGATACTCTGATGGTAAATTCCAAGATAATAGTTCAGATAATGCTTTCTTAAATAGGCTTAAAGCATTTATGTATTTAAAAGAAATACCATCATCTATAATGAATGATTATATTGAATTTAGCCCGGTTGATAAAGTTGCTGAGTCAATTGTTATTTGTATGAGATATTATACATATCCAATGTCAGTACTTCATTTATATAATTCTAATCACTTATATATAAATAAGTTTATTACATATTTAAATGAATTGGGAATTATTATGAATGTTGTTGATGATAAAATGTTTAAAAGAGACTTAAATAAATTATTATTTAATAGTAATGATTCAGATAAGGTCAGTGTTTTATTAAATGACCTTGATAAAAATAAAAATTTAGTGTATAAAACTAATTTGAAAGTTACTAATAAATTTACATTAAAATTTTTAGATAAAGCCGATTTCTATTGGCCAGAGATTACAAAAGAGTATATTGCAAAAATATTGAAAAACTTATGAGGAGGTAATATATGCAACACTTAGGATATTTTATAGCATTAGGAGTAACAGTTATTGCAGAATTAGTTATATTTTATTATATAAGAAAGCGTAGTAGCAAGCAAAATCAGCTTGTTACTGCCTTTAAACTAACTATGACCTGTATGATGCTCTGGTGCATTGGACTTATGATACAGATATTAGTTATTAATTTTATATCCCCTAATGTGGCTATATATGTTGATTATTTTATTTATCTACCAGTTGTCCTAACGCCAGTTGCATTATTTTTTATAGCATATATATTTATAAAGAAACATATAGAATTTAAAAAGTGGTATTTACTTTTTTTTATAATTCCAATAATTACAATGCTTATATTATGGACAAATGATTTTCATCATTTATTTTATGAATATTATTCAGTAAATACCTCTGAAACGGTATTTGGTCCATATTTCTATGTACATTCAGCTTATACTTATGGACTATTTGCAGTAGATATTATTATGTTATTGATAACATCTATAAAGAATTCTTCGTTTTTATCAAAACAGTCAATTTTAATAGTTTTAGGAACTTTAGTCCCTATAGTTGTAAATGTTGTTTGTATGGCGATTTTGAATGGAAACATATATACAACCCCTATCTCATTTATTGTTACAATTTTATTTTTTGGAGTTGCTATACTTAGATATAATTTTTTGAATGTTGCACCTATCGCTTTAAAACGAGTAGTAGACCAAATGTCTGATTCTTATTTGGTTTTAAATCAGGATTATATAATTTCTGATTGTAACAAACCTTTTGAAAATATTTTTCATGTTAAAAAGAATAGTCTTATAGGAAAAGATATTTTTGAACTAAATATTGCTCAAAAAATTGTTTCAAACACTTCAAATTTTAAAGATTATATGTTAAAAGTTCAAGAAACTGACAAAATATATAAATTAGAAGCATCTTTAAAAGATGAAGAAAGATATTTTAACATTGAAATAAGTGGCATTTATGAAGATAATCAATGTATTGGTATTTTGATTTTATTTAAAGATATTACTCAACACGTAATAGATATGAGAACTCTTGAAAGGAATCAAAATACACTTCTAGAAAGAGAGCGTTTGGCTTCTCTAGGTCAAATGGTTGGAGGTATAGCACACAATTTAAAGACTCCAATAATGTCAATTGCTGGTGCTGCTGATGGATTAGAAGATTTAATATCTGAATACGACAAATCTATTGATGATCCTGATGTTACTAAGGAAGACCATCATGCAATCGCACAAGATATGAATTCATGGGTTTCTAAAATAAGAACTTATGATTCATATATGTCAGATGTTATAACTGCTGTTAAAGGTCAGGCTGTTAACATGAATGATGACAAACCTATAGTATTTACTATAAAAGAACTTTTAAACAGAGTGAATATTTTAATGAAACATGAATTGAAAAATGCTCTAGTTACTTTGAATATAGAATATAAAATAGATTCATCTATTAGTTTGCTTGGAAATATTAATAGTTTAGTACAAGTTATAAATAATTTGATTTCTAACGCTATACAAGCATACAATGGAAAGCCTAATCAAACTATTGATTTAATTGTAGATGAAAAAGATAATAATATTATCATATCTATAGTCGATTATGGTTCTGGAATTCCTAAAGAAGTACAAGATAAGTTGTTTACTCAGATGATAACTACAAAAGGTCAAAATGGTACAGGGCTAGGTTTATTTATGTCATATTCTACTATAAAAGGTCATTTTAAAGGGAATATTAATTTTTCTTCTGAAGTTGGTAAAGGCACAAGATTTAATATCATTTTGCCAAAGAAATAATTTTGAAATTTATTTATGTGTTAGGAGGTTTTTATGAGAAAATATATACAAGAAGTGGTAACTTCTCCATATAAAATTATTGCTATTGACGACGACCCAGGAATACTAGATTCATTAAATGTTGTATTAAGAAGGAATGGATACTCTCTAGTAACATTTACTAATCCAGTAGACGCATTAGAAGAATTAAAAAATAACCATTATGATTTACTTTTATTAGACTTCATAATGTCACCTTTACATGGAGACCAAGTAGTTGCTGAGATAAGAAAATTTGATAAGGATTTATACATATTATTGCTTACTGGACACAAGGATTTAGCTCCACCTCTTGATACTATTAAACAATTAGATATTCAAGGATATTGCGAAAAAAGTGATAACTTTGATCAATTATTATTGTTAATAGAATCAGGATTAAAAGCAATTGAGCAAAGAAAAACTATTAGTGAAATGAACTTACAACTTGAAGATGCTAATGACAAATTAAAAAAGTCTTATTTAGATATTGTACAATCATTAAGAGCCACTGTTGAAGCTAAAGATTCATATACTAGAGGTCATTCAGACAGAGTTTCTGCTTATTCTGTATTATTAGGTAAATATTTAAAATTAAGTGATACTGAGCTTGAAACTTTAAAAATTGGTGGTTTATTCCATGATGTTGGTAAAATTGGAATACCTGATACTATTTTATTAAAAAACGGTAAACTTACTGATGAAGAATATGCTGAAATTAAGAAACATCCTCAGATAGGTGTTGATATTTTAGGTGATTCAGATATGTTTAAGGATATAATACCTTTTGTTAAGTATCATCATGAAAGATTTGATGGTAGAGGTTATCCAGAAGGTTTATCTGGTGAAAATATTCCTTATATAGCAAGGATTGCAGCTGTTGCAGATTCCTTTGATGCTATGTCTTCTCGTAGAGTTTATAGAGACAGCCTTCCAACCCCAGTTGTTAGAGAAGAAATATTTAAAAATTTAGGCACTCAATTCGACCCTGAAATAGGTACAGTATTTTTGGATATTATAGATAATCATTATGACGAAATTCAAGAAATAAAAGATAAATATCAATAAAAATTATGTTCGAATTACTTCCAATTTTTTCACACAATTGTCAATGATTTGTGAAAATGTCCCAAAATTTTTTAAACATTAGCCCTAAAAAATTTAGTTTTTAGGGCTAAATTTTAACAAACTTTTTCAAGTTCTTTTTGAATTTTTTCAATTTGCTTTGCAACAAATTTCTCAAATGATTCTCTTTTAAATGGATGTGTCATTCTTGGTATATAAATTTTCTTTGGTTCCGTTGGTAATATTTCATCAAAATTTCCAGATAATGATTGTACTTCAGGAATTTCTTCTAGTGCAAATATACTATCTTCAATAGTTGCATACAATTTTTTGTCAAATGCTTCAATTACCATACATTTAGTTCCTTTTCCAAAATATATTGGTGTACCAACTGAATTTACTGTTCTGTAGTGTTTCTTCTTGAAATAAATAGAATGGCCAGTATCAACTGTTCTGCGAGACAAGACAGCCAAAGTTAAATTAATTTTTTGTAAACTAGGTTGCTTTTCAAAGACAGATTTGGTATTATCAATACATAGAGCAAACTTTGAATTGTACTTGTCTAAGAAAGCTGGAAGAAAAGCGTTAGCTTCTTCAATAGTGGTAATGTTAGCTAATCTTAGTTCAGGTATTAGCCTTAATTGAAATGATTCAAACAACCTTTCAATACGAGGTTTAAATTCAGGTGTGCTACTGGTTTCAATACTTGTGCCTAACTGGTTGCAGGCATAAGCAAATTGTGTAAAGGTATTATCTTCGTCAGAGGTAGTACCTTTTTTGTTGTATTCAAAAACAGTTCTTTTGTCAGTCTTGAATAAGTAGGGAATACCGTATTTAGTAAGTATTTGGTAATAGATATTGTAGTAACCATTTAAAGTTTCTTGATTATCAAAATATGCAGCAACAACATGACCAGTAGAGTCGTCTATAGCAGCATGAAGAGCAGTTTTAAAGTTACCAAACCAAAGATGAATACAAGCATCAGTTTGAATTTCTTCGCCGAAATAAATGCATCTAGGTTGTCTTGGATGAGCATCTTCAACAGCAACAATATTAGACTGAAGTTTAGCAATTTCTTTTTTAGATTTAGCTTTTTCTTTTTCAGCAAGTAATTTTTTCTTTAAGTTTTTCTTAGTAGTTTTGCGAGATCTAGGAGATAGAATATATCTTTCTCTAAGAATTTGCCCGACTTCTGGCACAGATAAGAAAATATTTTCTCTTTCAGCTAAATATTCAGTAAATTGAGTATAAGTACAATCGAAGTACTTAGAAGTGTAAAGTGTTTCAATTTCATCTCTAAATTCATCAGTTAAGGCATGTTTAGGCTTTCTTCCTCTATTACCATGAATAAAAAATTCTTTACCATATTCTTTG